>NZ_AHCD03000020.1:0-300000 GCF_000238295.3 Pseudoalteromonas rubra | reverse complement strand
CCTACCACCAGGCGTTTGAGCGCGGGGTAAAAATCATTGGTGCTACGGCACACTTCGTCAACGACGAATTAGACGAAGGCCCAATCATTATGCAGGATATCACCCAGGTGAGTCATGCCGATAGCGCAGAGGCCATGGCGAAAATGGGGCGGGATATTGAGAAAGTGGTATTCTGCAAAGCCATTCAGCTGGCTGCAGAGCATAAGCTGTTTATCAACGGCAATAAAACCGTCGTGTTTGCCTAGCACACAACACAACGCCAGCACCCAGGGCTGGCGTTTGACACGCTCTAGACTCGCAGCTAGCTCGTACTTTCAACCGGTTCCAGTTGCAACTTAGCCGCAATTAGCACTGCCTGTGTCCGATTATAGACACCCAGTTTGCGGAATATCGCGGTAATATGAGCCTTAACCGTCGCTTCTGAAATATTCAGTTCATAGGCGATTTGCTTGTTAAGTAAGCCTTCGTGCAGATATTGCAGGACCTTGTATTGCTGGGGTGTCAAAGAAGCAATTTGCTGTGCCAGCTGTTTGTCTTCTCCGTCGAGTTCGGCAATCTGATCTTTCAGGCTGGCAGGCAACCAGACATCCCCCTCGAGCACCTGATTCAGTGCCTCAACAATCTCCTGCGACGACGACGCCTTGGGAATAAAGCCCATAGCACCATAGCCCATCACTTTGGAGATCACATTCAAATCTTCACTGCCCGACACCACCACGATGGGCAAACTCGGGTAATCCTCACGGATCCGGATCAGGCCATATAAATCGCCATTGCCTGGCATATGTAAATCCAACAACAGCAGATCCAGCTCGTCCTGTTCGGATAATTGTTGCAAGGTTTGCTCAAAGTTTTCAGATTCAAAGATCTCTAACCCGTCAAACTGGTTTTGCAGTGCCCCTTTTAATGCTTCGCGAAACAAAGGGTGATCGTCCGCAATTAAAAACTGGTTCATGCTTGGCTCCTAAAAAATCGGCTGTCATTTCGACAGCCGATATAGTAGGTCAATATTTTGTCATAATTCAAGCGATTAACGCTCAATTAACGGTTTAGTCTGTTTTCGATCAATTCATCGACCACACTCGGGTCGGCCAAAGTCGAAGTATCGCCCAATTGTTGATACTCATTCGCCGCTATCTTACGCAGAATACGACGCATGATTTTACCGGAACGCGTCTTAGGCAGACCCGGTGACCATTGGATCATATCCGGTGACGCAATTGGGCTGAGCTCTTTGCGCACCCAGTTACGTACTTCCTTGGTCAGCTCGTCTGTGACAGCAACCCCTTCGTTTGGCGTCACGTACACATAAATCCCCTGGCCCTTGATGTCATGGGGATAACCTACAACCGCTGCTTCTGCAACCGCTTCATGTGCAACCAGGGCACTTTCAATCTCAGCGGTGCCCAGACGGTGACCCGACACATTGAGTACATCATCCACACGACCGGTGATCCAGTAATAGCCATCTTCATCGCGGCGACAGCCATCGCCCGTGAAATACACACCCGGGTAGGCCGAGAAGTAAGTTTGTTCGAAACGTTCATGATCGCCATACACTGTGCGTGCCTGCGAAGGCCAGCTGTCCAGGATCACCAGGTTCCCTTCTGTTGCGCCTTGCAGTGTGTTGCCCTCTGCATCGAACAAGGCTGGCGCAATACCAAAGAATGGGCGGGTCGCCGACCCCGGTTTCATATCCGTGGCGCCCGGCAGCGGCGTGATCATGATGCCGCCGGTTTCAGTCTGCCACCAGGTATCCACGATAGGACACTGGCTGTTACCAATCTTCTCGTAGTACCAGCTCCAGGCTTCCGGGTTAATTGGCTCACCCACAGATCCCATAATACGCAAACTGGTGCGTTTTGAGCTGGCAATTGGCTCATCGCCTTTCGCCATTAAGGCACGGATAGCAGTCGGTGCCGTATACAGGATGGTGACATTGTGCTTATCCACAACTTCACCAATACGTCCTGAACTTGGATAAGTCGGGACACCTTCAAAAATAACCTGAGTGCAGCCATTTACCAGCGGGCCATAAGCCATATAACTGTGGCCGGTGATCCAGCCTACATCGGCAGTACACCAGTAAACGTCATCGGCTTTAACATCAAACACATACTCGTGTGTCATGGATGAATAAACCAGATAACCCCCCGTGGTATGCACCACCCCTTTTGGCTGGCCGGTCGAACCAGAGGTATAAAGGATAAACAAAGGGTCTTCTGCATTCATTGGCTCAGGCTCACACTCACTGGCAACATCAGCCACCAGCTCATGCCACCAGACATCGTGCGCTTGCCATTCCACTTCACCACCGGTGAGCTGATGCACAATCACATGTTCAATACTCACACCGTCCTGACTGACCGCTTCGTCTACATTTGCCTTAAGCGGCACACAATTACCACCACGACGGCCTTCATCTGACGTGATCACCACTTTTGCACCCGAATCTTTGATCCGATCTGCAATTGCCGACGGTGAGAAGCCCCCGAACACAACCGAGTGAACAGCACCGATACGGGCACACGCCTGCATGGCATAAATTGCCTGTGGCGTCATTGGCATATAGATGGCAACACGGTCGCCTTTTTGTACACCCAGCTTCTTCAGGCCATTGGCCAGCTTTGCCACTTCGTCGTGCAGTTGCTGGAAGGTGATGTGCTCACTTTGCGTTGGATCGTCGCCTTCCCAGATCAGTGCGACTTTGTCGGCATTGTCTTTCAGATGACGGTCAATACAGTTGTAGGAAGCATTCAGCACGCCATCCTCATACCATTTGATACTGATATGACCTTTGTCAAACGACGTATTCTTTACTTTGCTGTAAGGGGTAAACCAGTCAAGGCGCTTACCATGCTCCACCCAGAACGCCTGAGGATCGTCAATGGATTCTTGGTATAGCTTTGTATATTGATCGTTATCTACCAGCGCTGCGTTCCTGATGGCTTCAGGAACCGGATAAATGCTCTGTGACATAGTCATCTCCATGTTGATTTTTGGCCAGACGGCGATGCACCAAGGATCGCCCACTCTTTTTATATTAAGTATTAGACCTTAGTTGTACTTGCACCTGTATTGCAAACATAGTAGACAAACCGGGCACTTCTGCAGATGTACGACAGGCACAAGATACACAATGCAGAGTCGTTTCCCTCTGACATCCCACCTTAGTCGTATAGACCAAAGGTTAATTGAGTAAAAAGCCGTCATCAACAACATTGAAGAACAACAAGCACATTCGCTGACCTCACCCCGGGTTTGTCTGCGCAATCCGGAGCAATGTATACAGGAATTCAACTATGACAACAGCAAAGAAAAATAACTTAACGCTTAGTGCCCTGGCCGTGCAAACCGCGTTGCTTGGCGGCCTGCTCTCAGCCAGTGTCAATGCGGCTGAGCTGGGCAGTACCGAAGTAAAATATGGTGGATACATTAAGCTGGATGCCATCTGGAGTGACTTTTCCGATGGCAGTTTAGGCTCACAGCATATTGGCCGGGATTTCTATGTGCCAAGTACCACCCCAGTTAGTGGCGGCGAACCGAAAGATGCGGTATTTGATATGCATGCCCGTCAATCGCGCTTCAACCTGTCTACAAATACCAAGCTAGATGACGGCAGCAGTATTAAAACAAAAATTGAGCTGGATTTTATCGCCTCAACTGGCGGCAACGAACGTGTGACGAACTCTTACTCACCGCGGATCCGTCAGGCTTATGTGACCTATAAAGGTTGGTTGTTTGGTCAGGCCTGGTCTAACTTCCAAAATGTTAGCGCCCTGCCGGAAACCCTGGACTTTGTCGGTCCGGCAGATGGTACCGTGTTCGTTCGCCAGGCCATGGTCAAATACACCATTGGCAACTGGTCTTTTTCGGCGGAAAACCCGGAAAGTACCATTACCTCTGAAGGTGGCGCACGCGTGGTAACTGACGACGCCAGTATGCCTGATTTTACCGCACGATATACCTATAAAGCGGACTGGGGACACCTGGTGGTTGCCGCCTTAGGGCGCGAGCTGACCTACAAAGTCGCCACGGCTGATGAAAGCGAGACTTCTTTCGGGATCAGCGCCTCTGGTCGTGTCAACTTTGGTAAGAACAACCTTAAGTTTATGCTGACACAAGGCCA
The DNA here is from genome assembly GCF_000238295.3 of Pseudoalteromonas rubra. NCBI lineage: Bacteria > Pseudomonadati > Pseudomonadota > Gammaproteobacteria > Alteromonadales > Pseudoalteromonadaceae > Pseudoalteromonas > Pseudoalteromonas rubra. The sequence goes on along the minus strand of NZ_AHCD03000020.1, from coordinate 295,871 downwards.
GGGCCTGGGTCGTTATGTGGGCCTCAATGCAGCACATGGTGCGGTCTATGATGGCAAAGACCTGCATGCAATTGATTCGACCTCCGGATTTATCGCCTACCAGCATTACTGGAACCCACAGTGGCGTTCGACCTTCCTGTATTCTTTCTTATCTGCGGATAATGACAAAGATCTGCTAGGTATCACCATAGATCCCACAGAGTCGACCACCAGCTATAGCGCGAATATTCTCTACTCACCAGTTAAAAAGCTCACCTTTGGCGCAGAATATAAAGTCGCGACACGTGAGACTGAGAGTGGCGCAGAAGGCGATCTGGACCGCCTGCAGTTCTCCGTAAAGTATGTTTTTTAAAACTCCCGCAACAAAAAGCCCGCATGATGCGGGCTTTTTATTTTTAAACTGTATGTGCAGTGCTTACAAGGTTGCTTTTCGCTCGTTGTAATACTCAATCAGCTTATCGACAGCTTCCTGACAATACTCCCGTACGCCTGCAACCACCATGTGCTTTTCACCCTGACCGACCTGCTCATCACCGTGGAACAGATTAAATCGCAGGACGATTTTGCCGCGTTTGCCTTCAAAGGAGAACTCAGGCTCCGCCGGTTCAAGAGTCACCGACTCGATGTCCAGCTTATCCAGATGAATCGACATTGATTCGTAGATCACCATAGGACGCGCTGGGTTGATCATCACATCTTGTTTGCCCATCAATGGAATAATCACATGTGGGAAAGTCGTGCCCGAAAACTCGACGTAATTACGGATCAGGCTGCTGGTCAGGCTGTCACATTGTTTGATTTCACCACTGCGTTTCACCGACAGCATGACCTTGTCTTCTGAGGTGATATCAAAAGCATCACTCAGCGGTGGAAACTGCAGACGACTGGTTTCATCCACCATGCCGACAAAATCAAAATGCATATTCTCACTCACACCGTAGCGTTCCAGGACTAGTGAGAACAGCAGATCACCCGGTACACAGAATTTTTTAGCATCCACATCGTGCAAAGGGTTAAAGTCATCCGCCACTTGTTTAGCGAACTGACTGGCCTGCTCGCGGCTAATTGCCACGCTATCCATTTCTTGCTGGTAATAAGGAGTTAGCATAATTCACTTCTGTATTGCGTTAAAACCGCACTATGTTAGCAGAATTATGACCCACAGAGGTCATATCTGTTTAAGTTTCCTTAAAAAGACGTTTTTATCTGTTAAAAGTTTAGTAATTGCAACAAGTTAACAAAATCAAAATAAAGCCATAAGAGGTTCATACCCCCACGTCAGCAACAACACCACACTGAGTACAACAAAAATGCCATATGCCAGCAAACCACTGCGCATCGCCGGCGCTGATGCGACTGGCTCAGTTGTTTTACCGGTGAGCAGCGGCTTAACGAGATTTTTGCCTCTCAGACGATAGAGCACAATCGCACTAATATGCACGGCAATGGCAATCAGCAAAATGTCGATATTGGTATGATGAATATCACCCGCCAACTCTGCCCAACTATAAGGCACATATGAAACCAGTGGCCCTTCAACCAAAATATCGTCGGTAGTGAACAACCCAGAGATCAACTGCACTATGATCAACACAAAAAATGCCAATACCATGAGGCTGCCTGCTGGATTATGACCAACAAACGGGGCTGAAGATTTCAACGAAGCAAGCACGGCTTTTGGAGAGTGGAATAAGCTGCTGAGTTTTGCCGTCTGGCTCCCGATCAGGCCCCAAATCAAACGCGTCGCCATCAGTGCCAGTAACAGGTAGCCTGTTACAAAGTGGATTTCCAGCCAGCCTTCTTCACCACTGAAATACAGCACCGCAATGCCAATGACCAGTAGCCAGTGAAAGCCACGTATGAATCCGTCCCAAACTTTAGTTGCCATGCTATTTACCCCGCGTGATATTGGTTACAACCCCCGAAGGGTATCACAGCCGGGAAAAATACGTGAATTCAGGGCGAAGATTTGCGCTCATCGCCCCGAACAGTGAGATTAATATGAGAGATTTTGAGGTTACAGGCACGCAGCCACAATGGCGCGTGATTTGCTCAGGTCAACCTGCTGATGCTCTCCCAATGCAACCATGCCATGACGTTCCAGCTGAGCGACGATTTTATCCACCGCCTCTTCACCGACACCATAGTCACTGAGACGTGTTTTCATGCCTAACGACTGGAAGAAAGCTTCGGTTTTCTCAATCGCCTGATCAATCGCCTGTGTTTCATCACTAATATCCAGCCCTAACACACGCTCCGCGTATTGCAGCAATTTGCCTTGTTTACTGTCACGTTGTTCATGCATTACGCGTGGTAAAACAATGGCCAGAGTCTGAGCATGGTCCAATCCATAAACGGCTGTCAATTCATGGCCAATCATATGAGTTGCCCAGTCATGCGGTACCCCTGAACCTATCAGCCCATTCAGAGCCATGGTCGCTGACCACATCACATTAGCGCGAACCTTATAGTCCACCTCATCAGAGAAGAGTTTCGGACCGTCTTCCATTAAAGTCAGTAACAGACCTTCTGCAAAACGGTCTTGTACTTTCGCATCAATGGGGTAAGTCAGATACTGCTCCATCACATGTACAAACGGATCGACCACACCATTGATCAACTGACGCTCAGGCAGGGAGCTCATAACCGTGGGGTCCAGCACCGCGAACTTAGGCTGTACTTGCGGTGAGGCAAACGGCAGTTTGTCGTTGGTTTCTTTGTTAGAGACCACACTGAAGCTATTCGACTCAGAGCCGGTTGCAGGTAAGGTCAGCACGACGCCCAGATCCAGGGCCGATTCAATTTGTGCCCCTTTGGCCAGAATGTCCCAGGGCTCACCATTAAACTCAGCCGCCGCCGCAATAAACTTACTGCCATCAATGACCGAGCCACCGCCAACTGCGAGCAAATAGGTATATCCTTGTTGACGAATGACCTCAACCGCCTGCATACAGGTCTGATAGCTGGGGTTTGGCTCAATACCACTGAACTCGCCCCAGTGATGATTGGCCAACGCATCACTTACCTGCTGGTATATGCCATTGCTTTTAATGCTGCCACCACCATAGATGACCAACACTTTCGCGTCAGCAGGAATACTATCCGACATAGCGGCAATCTGACCTTCTCCAAAGAGGATCTGCGTTGGGTTATGAAAACTGAAATTCAGCATGCTTTGTTCCTGTTAGTTTGTGACTCGATATAAAACGACTCTCAGTCTAGCCTGACAGACTGTCATGATCATTAGTTCACTGGCAAATTAATTTTGCCATACTGCAACAATACTAATACCATATTAATCTTACTTGCACTGGAGAAATAAAAATGTGGCAAGGGCTGGATATCTTTCTCGCCGTCGTTGAGCAGGGCAGTTTCAGTAAAGCCGCTCAGGCACTGGATGTATCAACTTCACATGTGAGCCGCCAAATCCAACAACTGGAGCAGCGACTGGGCACTTTGTTGCTGCAACGCACCACACGCAGCATCAATCTGACTGACGCAGGCAAGCATTATGCGGCCAAACTCAAACTGATCCAGCAAGAGCTCAGCGAAGCCAATGATCAGCTATTAGGTGGTCAACAAATACCGAAAGGACACATTCGCATTACCGGTGCCGGGGATTTCGTGGCCAATACGGTTGCGCCAGTGATTGCCGAGTTTTGCCTTCAGTATCCGGAAGTGACCGTTGAGATTGATTTCAACAACCGCAACGTTGATCTGGTTGAAGATGGCTTTGATCTGGCGATCCGCTTTGGCCGCATGCGCGACTCCAGTCTCATCGCCCGTAAGCTGACACCCCGACCAATGACCCTGGCTGCCAGCCCTCGTTACCTTGATGCTCACCCAGCCCCCACACACCCCCATGAGCTGGCTCAGCATAATTGCCTGCTGGCTGCAAATAATCGATGGCGCTTTATCATTGATGGTGAGATTGAAGAAGTCAAAATCAACGGCAACTGGCGAACGAATCACCCACATGCCCTGTTACAGGCCTGCCTGCAAGGATTGGGGATCTCCCATCTGGCACGCGACATTGTCGAGCCGCATCTCGCCTCTGGTGCACTGATCAGCCTACTGGATGAGTTTCAGGTCACCGACAACGCCTCCTGGCTGGTTTATCCACGTAAAGATCTCATGCCCTATCGCGTGCGCCTGCTCATCGACTTTCTCTTGGAGCGGTTTCAGTCCACATAGACAAGCTGTGACTGAATAAAACTTGATCTATCTGGTCTGTTACTCTAAATTATATCGCACACGATATAATCTTGAGAGATTTTAAATGACAACACTATATGAGTTCAGTGCAAATACACTGCAAGGGCAACCGTTTGAGTTTAGCAGCCTGCAAGGCCGAGTCGTGCTGGTTGTTAATACTGCCAGCCAGTGCGGATTGACCCCCCAATATGAGGGACTTCAGGCGCTGCATGAGCAATATGGTTCGCAGGGCCTGAGCATCATTGGCTTTCCCTGTAACCAGTTTGGCCAGCAGGAGCCCGGCAGTGCCACCGAGATACAGCAAGGCTGCCTGATCAACTATGGGGTGGATTTTCAGATGATGGAAAAAATCGACGTCAATGGTGCGCAGGCACACCCGTTGTATGCTTATCTCAAAGACGCCCTGCCCGGCCTGTTTGGTAATAAAATTAAATGGAACTTTACTAAATTCCTGCTGGGTAAAGATGGCCAGCCATTAGCACGCTATGCGCCAACAACAAAACCTGAGAAAATAAGCAAAGACATCGAAAAGGCATTAAGCGCATAAAATGAAAGAGCAGCCCACGGAACTACGTCTGGACAATCAACTGTGTTTTAGCCTGTATGCCGCATCGCGGCAGGTCACCCGGCTTTATCAACCGCTGTTAAAGGCGCGCGGCCTGACGTATCCGCAATATATTGTACTGATGATCCTCTGGCAGCAGGATGGGTTACTGGTGGGAGAAATTGGCAAACGCGCGCAACTCAATAGCAACACACTTACACCACTGCTTAAACGCCTAGCTCAACAAGCATTAGTCACGCGGGAGCGCTCAGAACGTGATGAGCGCCAGTGCCATATTTACCTCACAGAAAAAGGCAAAGCACTGGAGGCTGAGTGTAGCTGCATTCCCCAACAAATGCTGGCACAAACCAAAATGCCACTGGCAGATCTGCAACAGCTCAAGGCACTCCTGGATGGCTTTTTAACGAGTCAGTCAGATGCTGATTAGCCATAAAAAAGGCTGAACCTCAGTTCAGCCTTTTATTCCAACCCGATTCATTATCCCGTCAATCTGAAGGGCATAATGTGAGTTGTTCGCCGTTACCCTATGCTTGGGTATTCACGGTATGCTTTTTCCAGCTTCTTTGCTTGCTTCTTAGACACACCCAGGTGGTTTAATGCCACCCGTAAGCGCGCACGAGACAAGTCAGATCCCAGGATCTCCATGGCATCCACCACAGAGGTCGACGAGGTCTTGCCGGTAATGGCAACGAAGATGGGCTCCAGGAAGTCCTTAATCTTCAACTCGTGGAAGGTCGCTACAGACTTAGCCACGGCGAACACTTCACTCTTGTTCCACTGACGCAGCTTGTCCAGTTCCCAGATAAAGAACTGTAGTGCCTGACGCACGGTCTCTTCTTCTGCTTTGCCCGCAGTTAATAGTGCCGGATCATACTCAGGGATCCCACCAACAAAGTGACCTGCCAGACCAACCAAATCAGACAAAGTATTGATGCGGGTTTTCGCTTCTGGCAGCACTCGCGCTAACATCTGGCCATTGAGCTTCCAGTCAACAAAGCGTTCAATCAGCTGTTCATCGCTGAGATCTTCACGGATCCACAGACCATTTAGCCAGCTTAACTTGTCGATATCAAATACCGGACCACCCAAAGACACGCGCTTCATGTCGAAGTGTTCAATCATCTCGGCCAGCGTAAACTTCTCACGCTCATCAGGCATAGACCAGCCCATTCGGCCCAGATAGTTCAGGACCGCTTCTGGCAGGTAACCCATTTCTTTATAGTAGTTAATAGAAGTCGGGTTCTTACGCTTAGACAATTTCGACTTATCCGGGTTACGCAGTAATGGCAGGTGGCCAAGAACCGGCGCTTGCCAGCCAAAGTCTTCATACAGCTTGAGCAGTTTCGGCGCTGAGTTGATCCACTCTTCACCACGGAAGATATGGCTGATCTGCATATGGTGATCGTCAACCACGTTGGCCAGGAAGTAAGTTGGGAAGCCATCCGCTTTCAGTAGCACCTGCATGTCGACATTTTCCCACGGGATCTCAATCTCACCACGCAGGTAGTCGTCAAATTTAAAGCTGCCTTCTTCTGGGATCATCATACGGATCACATAAGGTTTGCCCGCATCCAGGTTTGCCTGTATTTCTTCCTGAGTCAGTTTCAGACCACGACCATCATATTTAGGACGTAAACCCTCGGCCATTTGCTGCTCACGCATTTCGTCGAGCTCTTGGGCCGTTGCAAAACAGTAAAACGCTTTGCCTTCTTCCACCAGCTGATGGGCATATTTTTTATATAAGTCACTGCGTTCAGACTGACGGTAAGGACCAAAGTCACCGCCGACATCCGGTCCGTGATCCCACTCCAGGCCAAGCCAACGCAGGCTGTCCATAATTGCTTGCTCTGACTCCGGGGTACTTCTTTGTTGATCGGTATCTTCGATACGCAGAACAAATTCACCACCTTGCTGCTTGGCAAAACAGTAGTTGAATAACGCAATATAGGCTGTGCCTAAGTGGGGATCGCCCGTCGGTGACGGTGCAACACGCGTGCGGATAGTCATGTTTTTTCTCTTAAATTGTGTCTAATGAGGTCATGGGGCTAATGCTAGCATAGCCCCTTGTACGGGCAAACCGCTGACAGCCAGTGTGCCGGATGTCGTGATTAAGCGGCTTGCTCAAGCTTTTGTAAATAGTCAACAATGTCGTTCGATTCATACAACCAGGTTACCTGGTTCTGCTCTTCAATCCTCAGGCAAGGTACTTTGATTCTGCCCCCCTGCTCTTGCAGCTCCTGACGATATGCCTGATTATTCTTGGCATCACGGGTTTCCAGTTTCAGGCCTTCCCGCTTAGCGGCACGACGCACCTTAACGCAGAATGGGCACCCTTTGAATTGATACAGTTTCAGTTTGGCGGTTTGCGCATCCAACTTGGCTTGCGCCTCTGCAGGGCGCTTTTTACTGCGCGGGGTAAAGATAAAATCAAACAGTAAAATCAGGCTGCCAAGCAGCATACGGATTAATTTCATTGTCATACTCCAGAATTCTTGTGGCGCGTAGAATACCACAGAATTGCCGGAAAATTGGTACCGAATGACTTAAAAAAGTTCAATATCTGAGGTCGTAACCTGCAAAGAGAGGCCCTCCAGCGTGCCATAAAAAACGACCCTGTCTCGACCATGTTGTTTAGCGTGATACAACGCCATATCGGCCTGATTTACCAGCTCGGACACTTGCATAACATCCGTCACATCGGTAAAGCCAACACTCAGAGTTACCTGACCCACCTGAGGAAACATCACAGAACGAATCACGCCACGTACGCGGTCTAACAAAGATTGGGCTTCGCTATCATTGTGCGCCTGAAACAAAACAGCAAACTCCTCGCCTCCGTAACGAAACACATAGTCTTCGGCCCGAAAATTCTCTTTCAGGTACTGAGCGGTTAATAAAATCACTTCATCTCCTATCACATGGCCAAAGGAGTCATTGACACGCTTGAAATGGTCTATGTCGAACAAAGCCAGATACCAGCGACGCGGATCCGGTTCATCACGGGGTTGCAAAAAGCCCTGACCAGAGGCGATTTCGAGGACTTTCTCATCAAAGGTCTGGCGGTTGAGTAACTGAGACAAGGGGTCAATACGAGCCAGCGCCAGGGTATGCAACTGATGAAAAAACACATTCATCAGATGTGCAGTCAAATTACAATTAGCCGGAGTTAACGCCTCGTAGATCCACAGCAACCCAATCACCTGATCGTCAAGTCGCAACGGCATACAGGTGTAGGATTTACTGATGAGCACCGGTTTGTCCATACACAACTGGGCTTTCTCAAGCATCTCTTGCAATGCCAAAGGCTCGCTGACATGTTGCTGATAGATCAGCTTGAGCGCTTCTTTGTTAGACAAGCTAGGGCGAATAAAAAAACTCAACGGCTGCTCTGGCAGCAGCGACCGCAGAATGTCGCAAAACTGCTGATACAATGCCTGCTCTTCTTTTAGCTCTAACAAGCTAATGGTGTATTCGTGTCCGCAAGTGGAAGTAGTCACGTAGTTGCCCGGTATTCAGACCCACCTTAAAGATTAGCGCTTATTTACCAGCTTTCAATCCTACCTTCATAACGTGCCTGAGCTGAGCCCGCGCATCACAGACTCAGCCAGGTAGCAACGAGTAAAACTTAGAGTGAGCCGGCGTAGATATCCAGCAACACCAGGTCGTCACGATGTACCACCACATTAGACGCCGGATAACCCAAAACCAGGGGGATTTCACTGCTATGCAGACGTTTAATTTGATCCATTTCCTGATGATCAAAAGCGACCAGTCCCTTAGCAAGCAATTGATTGTCAAGGTCACGTACTTCAATCACATCGCCCCGTGCAAACTCGCCGCCGATGGCAACAATGCCCTTCGCCAATAAACTTGCGCCCTGATGCGCAATGGCAGCCACCGCGCCGGGGTCACATTGCACATAGCCCGTTGATTTAGGACCTGACAAGAGCCACTTTTTACGTCCCTCAAGCGGCGCATCAAAGCGCACAAAGGTGGTGCTTTGTGCTGTGCCCGCCATCACCTGTTCAATTACCTGAGGTTCTGCCCCTTTAGCAATGATGGTCTCAATCCCAGCCCGCTGTGCAGTGCGTGCGGCTTCGAGCTTTGTATACATGCCGCCGGTGCCCAGTTTACTGCCTGCCCCACCCGCCAGCGCCATCAATGACTGATCGATAAATTCAACCTCAGAGATTAACGTGGCCTTTGGGTTGCTGCGGGGATCCGCCGTGAACAGGCCGGGCTGATCGGTCAGCAGCAAAAGCTTATCGGCGTTGGCCAGAATCGCCACCAACGCCGATAAGTTGTCGTTGTCCCCTACTTTTATTTCGGAGGTGGCGACGGCATCATTCTCATTGACAATGGGGATCACTTGATGTTTCAGCAACTGGGTTATGGTATCGCGTGCATTAAGGTAACGCTCCCGATCTTCTACATCTGCGCGTGTGAGCAGTAGTTGTGCCACAGGCTGATCAAATAGCGCAAACAGAGACTGCCATAAATGGATCAACTGACCCTGTCCAATGGCCGCCAGCATTTGTTTTTCTGCTATCGAAACGCCGACACTGTGCTCAACCGCATCTCTGCCCGCAGCCACTGCCCCACTGGACACCAATACGGGCAGATAACCCTGCTGTTTGAGTGCCATACACTGAGTCACAATATCGATCATACGTGGTTTATTGAGCTTATCTGTACCGGCAGTAAGCACACTGGTCCCCAACTTAATCACGATAACTTTACTTTTCTTCATTCCTCATTCCTTCACTGTATAAATGACAGGCATTGAGCTTTGTTATATCACGAAGAGGGGTGCAAAAAAATGGCACTGCAAAAAAGGGGTTGGATCAAAGAAACGCCCGCATTAACTTGCGTTGTCGAGCCAACTCGTTTAAAAAGCCTGTGACGAAAAGTAATGACAGGCTGGGATCATGAGCAAACCAAATAAAGAACTAAAAATGTTACCTTTACTCTTTGTAAGCATCGCTTTGTGTATTGGTGGCCACTTTATTTTGCAGCCTAACTATCAGGACAGTCATATTGCAGAATATGCCTTAGCAGCGCTGCCCTTTCTGATGTTTGCGATTGTCATTATTGCTATCAGGATCGCCATTAAAGCAGATAAAGAAGAATAAACCGGAGCAGAGGCGCCATCACAACTTATGGTAGCCAAACCACTGCGGGGCGATGGGCTGGGACTGACCGCTGGGCGTCAGCTGAACATAGTGCTTGCCATCGATGAGGTCCAACACCATACAGTCATCCACTGCATACAAATCATCTTTATGGCGCAATTCGGTATCAGGCAGTAATGTGTTCAGCGCACGGGCTTTGGCTGCTTGTGCTGTTGGGGCAACAAGCAAGCCAAATGCATGCTGTTCAGCCAGACTGTCATGGCGATAGCCACCCAGATTCACAAAATATAAATTGGGCTGTTGGACGGGTGGTTCACTGACCAGGTCTACCTGGTAACCATCGATATGTCTGAGCGCGACATAGCTGTCCATGTGTACTTTGTCCTTGTCACCGACCCATTGCTGCTTTAGCGCACCAAACGTGTCTTCGATACGTGTACCAACCACGAAACGAATATCATGCATTTCGATGTGACAGCCACTCAGACGGCCGCCCAGATAAACCATAAATAACTGCATTATTGACCCTATAAAATGAACAAATATCGGTTTATGTTACCACAGTCGTTTTTCTGTCTCAGTTCGATGTATTTTTAAGACAAAATGCGGTATTGGTTGCTAAAGAAATAAAATAATACAAGGAAACTCCTGCCATGATCCGGTTTATTTGTCTGGCCCTGACTTTGTACAGTGGGATCAGCATGGCTCAGTTTACACTGATACACAACGTCAACGGTTATACCCCCACCCGCAGCGGCGAAATCAAGACCTTTGCGACCTTAGTGATCAAGGATGGTAAAGTCGTCCGGATAGGCAATAAACAACTTGCAGCCCAATACCCCAAAGCCAGTAAATTTGATGGTCAGGGAATGACCTTGCTGCCAGGACTCATTGACGCGCATGGCCATATCATTGGTTTGGGCAATAACCTGTCCCGGCTCGATATTCGTGAAGCCAATTCAGTCGAGCAGGTAGGTCAGCAACTTAAGGAATTTAGCACCCAAAACCCCAAAGGCTGGATCCTCGGCCGCGGATGGGATCAAACACGCTGGACGCCTAATCGCTTTCCAACTGCGGCGGATCTGGACAAATTTGTCAAAGATCGCCCTGTGGTTTTAACGCGGGTTGATGGCCATGCCATCTGGGTTAATAGTATGGCGATGTCATTGGCGGGGATTGATGCAAAAACGGCCTCTCCTGCTGGCGGCGAGATCCTTCGTCACCCATCCGGGAATCCGACCGGTATTTTTATCGACAAAGCAGAGCACCTGGTAAAAAAACACATCCCCCCCACGTCCACAGCACACCTTAATCAGGCTCTAAATAAAGCCGGTGATCATTTGCTCAGCCTGGGTATAACCAGTGCACATGATGCAGGTATCGATAAACAAACCTGGAAACTTTACCAAAGCCGCTCACAAAGCCAGACCTTACCGCTGCGTATATATGCCATGCTCAGCGCCGCAGACCCTCAGCTGGATAGTATGTTAACAGCGGGGGTATTCAAAGATAAGCGCGATATGCTGTCTATTCGTAGTGTTAAAATATACGCGGATGGTGCGCTGGGTAGTCGCGGAGCTGCATTGCTGAAAGATTACAAAGACCGCCAGGGCTACCGGGGCCTGATGCTTGAGCAGCCGCAGCACCTTGAACAATTGATAGCGCAAGCGGTAAAACATGGCTTTAGTGCGCATACGCATGCCATTGGCGATCGTGCCAACCGGCTGGTGCTGGACAGCTATGAAAATGTCTTTAAAACCATCGGTGGTAAATTGTTAAGAAACCGAATTGAGCATGCACAAATTGTTGAACCGGATGACATCCCAAGATTTAAGACTCTGGATATCATTCCCTCTATGCAACCCGTACATGCTACCTCGGATATGCACATGGCGGAACAAAGGCTCACCGATGAGCAGCTCAAAGGGGCCTACGCGTGGCAAACCTTTTTGCAACAGGGCAGTAAAGTGGCAGCAGGGTCAGATTTCCCAGTCGAGTTGGCCAACCCGTTTCATGGCTTACATGCAGCAATCACGCGCATGAACGCACAGCACCACCCGCAGCAGGGATGGCGTAATCATGAACGGCTGACACGAACACAGGCCCTACAGGCGTTTACCTTAGATGCAGCCTATGCCGCTTTTCAGGAGTTTAAACTGGGTAGTCTGGAACAAGGAAAGTGGGCTGACTTTATTTTACTCGATAAAGATTACTTTAAAGTGCCAGAGCAGGAGATCAGAGACATCCAGGTCAAACAGACGTGGATTGCAGGTCAGCTACGTTATTCACAAGACTAAGCTTGTAACAGACTGAAACTCAGAGCGGCGGGACAGCCGCTCGATATGCGCTGTCAGGAGGAAGCGTCGCTATCTGAGCGGTGTAGCTTGGCCAGGTGATAAATATTCACCAGCGCCAGCAATCCGTTAGTTAGTGCAACGGGCCAGGCGGTGATCATCACCCCATAGATAGTAAAGCAAATACACCCTGCGAGGTTAAACCAACGTAACTTAACCACGTTGGACATCATGAGAGACACGACTAAAAATGCGGACGCGACGTAACCTAAAAGTTCCCAAGTCATTTGTTCTCTCCTCGCAGTTGAGTTAGCATTATTCAGTGTAGACACCAAGACTCAGAATGCAGGATAATAGCACTCGTCTAATTGGCGTTAGCTTGCATAAAGCACACTGCTGTCATGCAAGCGACATGAATAAAAAGGCTAACTCACTAAACCCCACAGAAATTAGGACCTGAAATAAGCTCTAACACGGGAACGGGGGTGAAAAGCATTTAGCCTCTCAATCGGGTGAGTTAGCATGAAACCGATGACACGCATGCTATCTTCATAACAAATTAATAAATAGGACAATTGTCCGAAGAGCCATCCAGATGTTTCAATATCATTTTTCAACCACCTTGGTGGAACAACTGCTCAGCTTCGCTGGTAATAGTTTTCAGCACACAAAAAAAGAAGTGCTCATTCATCAGGATGAACCACTCACAAAGCTGATCTTGGTGAGAAGTGGTACGGTGTCATTTAGTTACGATGTCGGTAATGGTCGTCGCCTGCTATTAGGCCAGCTAGACTGCAACAACACCTTAATAGGTGAAATTGAAGCTTTGAACAATCAGCCATGTATTTACACGGTTACCTGTCTTAATGACGTCCAGTATAACTTGATCGAGCTAAAGCATTGGCGACAGCTTTTGCTGGCGCAACCCGAATTGAGCTTATACACGGCGCAAACGATTGCGGCAAAGTTTACAGAAAACCAAAAAATAAACCTCGACAAGCTATTGCTGCCATTAAGCTATAATATCGCCAAAGATTGCTTGCTCAGAGCCGAGAACAACCACCCAGCATTACTGCGCGCATACTCTACCGTCAGTGCGGAAGCCGAGCGTTTTGCAACCACGGAGCGGGCTTATCGCCGAGTCGTTAGTGAACTTGTTGAGAAAGGGTTAATAGTGAGAACATCTGAGGGGCTAAAGCCCGTAGACATGGCTAAATTACAGGCATTTATCGACGCATTTGCACAAATTTAATTATTTATAATTCTTCTGGACATAGGATTATTAACAGAAGTAGCACGATAACCTAAATGTACATCAGTAGGTTATTATTTTATGTGAAATTTTGGATAAAGATCGAGCAGTTCACTTGACGAAAAATTAATGTGGGCTTATCCTCTAAACACTAATTTGCGCGCGGGGCAAGGCTCTCTTACATCTGCACAGCATTAGTGACTACTCTCAGTTTACTTGGATTTAAAGGAAAAGGTAAAAATCATGGGAAACAAACAATTCAAACTAACAAAACTTGCCCTGGCACTGGGCGTTACAGTTAGTTTAGCAGGCTGTTTTAGCGACAATGACAATAACGTTGATATCCAGCCGCCACCGGAGCCAACTCAAAAGGTTGTAACTCCTCCAACAGATCAGGTTGTTGAAAAACAAGCTGGCTCATTCACTGTCGTTGTAGCTGACACGCAAGGTAACCCACTGGCGGATACTGTAACTGCAACTATTTCTTTCCCAGATGGCTCAACAGGTATCTTGAATACGGCTGGTGCAGCACTTGGTGAAGGTGATACTTCTTCTCAAGCAAGCTCTTTCGGCTTTACTGTTGCTGAAGTACCAGAAGCTGGTGTTACTTTCGACTTCGTTGTAACGGCAGAAGGCTTCTTGTCAAACTCAGGCACTGTTGAACTTACTCAGGACGCCGCTGATGTTGCTGAGCTAGTACGCCTGACTCCTCGCACACTTGAGCAAGCAGACGGCGCGGTTCCAATCATTGCTACTTCATCAGCTATTGGTGAACTTGCAGGTGACGGTGTAACAGCTACTTATAGCGCTGAAGCTGGTTTAGCAATTGAAGGTGCAGACGCGCTGACTCTTGAAAAGAACTTGGACGCTGCAAAGAATGAAAACAAAGCTGCAGGTGGCGTATCTGTAACTGTTAAGAACGGTACGCAATTCCTGGATGCAGATGACCAACCTCTGACTTCAGCACCTACGTTGACTGTGGCTTACTTTGCCAACGAAGCACAGCGTAACGCTAATGAGACTGATACTGTTGCAGCAGCAGAATCTGCTATCGATGCGTTCCCTGGTGGCCTGGCACTGACAGTTGCTCAGAATGAAACGACTAACATTGACGGTGCATTCTCAACTGGTGGTTTCGTTGCGATTGAAATGGTTGATGACGCGGGCAACAAAGTTTCAAAATTTGGTGAAGGCAACTCAATTCAGGTTGCGATGAAAGTAGACAAAGCGACCAGCAACCCTTGTCCACAAGTATTCGACGGTGAAGGCACTGTTGCAGCGGCTGCGGAAGGTGACAATGGTCTGTTTGAGAACGGCGTATGTAAAACTAACCCTGAGCCTCGTCAAATCGCTGTAGGCGATATCTTCCCAGTGTGGAGCTACAACGAAGAAGTTGGTGAATGGTCTTTTGAAAGCTACGGCGTAGTTTCAGCGGATGCTGATGAAAACTCAGCAACACACAATGTTGTTGTTGACGTAGATCACCTATCTTACTGGAACCTGGATTTCTTCACTTATATCCTGGACGCAGAGAAGTGTGACAACCGTCGTGTTAACTTCAACATTGTTGATGCAAACGACCAGCCAAGCCAAGAATACGCTGACGTATTGGTTGAAGCGAACAGCTACCGCTTACTTATCGGCGCATACAACCGTTCTGACCTGACTAAAGGTACGTTCAGAAATCCACCATCATTTGAAGTTAAACTGAAGATGATGAAAGACGGCGTAAACATTCTGGACAACGCAGTTGACGGTGACGGCAACGTAGTTGGCGGTGCTGCGGATGGTCAAGCGACAGGTGTAACTTTCGCTAACCTATGTGACCTGAACAACGGTACGTTGAAACTGACTACTTCTGCAGCAACAGAGATTACAAAGTCACTGACTCCGCAGTTCGTATGTACTAACAACGCTGACGCTGATATTCCTGCAACACCAGTTACTACACCAACTGTTGTTCAGTTATTCCGTGAAAACCGTTTCGTTAAGACATTCTACCCTTCAGGTGCGTTTGACGTAACATTGGAAGAAGGCGACACAGCTTACTCTGTACGCTTCAAAAATCCAAACAACAACACTTGGTTTACTCAAGACATTGCTGCTAACGCAACAGCTGCAACGCTTGATATCCCAGTAACGTGTACTATCACCGACGAGCCTGTAACAGGTACCGGTGGTAACTAATCACTAAAGTAAACTGAATTAAAGCCGCGTTTTACGCGGCTTTTTTATTGTGAGTACAAGATAAAACGGTCATTGTGCGTTTTATTCATCTGGCAGCGTTACACCAATTATTGTATGAGCCAGCTAAACACAGCTGCGGTTGATATGGACAAACCTTACTCCGCTAAGCCCAAATTATCATCGTAGGGTTTGGGACTACCTGAGGCCATATTTAGCCATTTTGATACCTCATATCGATTCGACACACTTACTGCCTAATTCCGCCCCGAAGCCTCTCACTGGCTTAGCCTTAACCAGCTAAGTACACAATCTGTCAGGCCACTCTTCATCTGATATCACGCACGTATCGATGTATTTATACAATATTATCAGTGGCATTCTCTTAATTCGGGGTAACAGATAAGGAAAGCTGACAGCCACTATGTTGAACATGTAGCTCTAATTCATGTTACCAACATTCACCACTTCAGCGAGGAGTCTATCTATGCTTAGCTGGTGTCTTATACCAATTTCACTTACTGCCTGGTCTATTTGAAGGAGCAAATTGGACGCTAACAGCGTTAAAAACTTCTTATTTAGAACCTTACACCTTAGACACAGATTCACAAATATTTGCCTCGCCTATAGGATGTAGGCGCCTCAGCGATAGCGGGACGCGGGAGCGGTGTTATCGGCCCTATTTCCTCGCCTCAAAATAGATTATGTAATTAAGCAAATTGGTATTAAAAGCATGGCGTATTAAATAACACAACCATACAAAATAGCGTACCTTTCACTAAAGAAGTACTGCGCTGATAGCCGCTTAGTATAAATGGATAATAGGATCAGAAGACTGATTGAGATGAGCTCAGAACAACGCATAATGTGTCTGAACGCAGTTGTGAGTTCTAAAAGCGATAAAAAAGTAGTTAATACTGGAAGACTGCTGCCATAGCCAGTCAATTAGGTAGACGCGTCATGTTTCACATAAACAAAAGGAGCACCCATATGAACTGCTGAGTGCTCCGCTACGCTAGTAGTCGTTATAGTTCCAGGTCTTTTACGTCTGCCAGACCTTGATCTTCGCCTTCTTCAGGCTTGATGGTTGCCTGAAGTAATAGCATTTCACGCAGCTTGCCTTCAATCTCATCAGCAATGGCGGTGTTTTCTTTCAGGAACTTAATTGAGTTTGCTTTACCCTGGCCAATCTTATTGCCATTGTAGCTAAACCAAGCACCGGCTTTATCAACCAGTTTGTGTTTCACGCCCAGGTCAATAAGTTCGCCCTGCTTCGACGTACCTTCACCATACATGATGATAAATTCAGCTTGCTTAAATGGCGGCGCAACTTTGTTCTTAACAACCTTTACGCGGGTTTCGTTACCGATAACCTCATCGCCTTCTTTAACAGAGCCAATACGACGAATATCCAAACGTACTGACGCGTAGAACTTAAGCGCGTTACCACCCGTTGTGGTTTCCGGGTTACCGAACATCACACCAATTTTCATACGGATCTGGTTAATGAAAATACACAGCGTGTTTGAACGCTTAATGTTGGCTGTCAGCTTACGCAGTGCCTGAGACATCAATCTTGCCTGCAAACCAACGTGGGTATCACCCATCTCACCTTCAATTTCTGCTTTCGGTGTCAGTGCTGCTACGGAGTCAACGACTACCACGTCTACAGCGCCTGAACGCACCAGCATGTCACAGATCTCTAACGCCTGCTCACCCGTGTCTGGCTGAGAGACCAAAAGGTCATTGACGTTCACACCCAGCTTTTCTGCATAAACTGGGTCTAAGGCATGCTCTGCATCCACAAAGGCACACGTTTTACCTTGCTTTTGCGCTTCTGCAATGGCTTGCAACGTCAGGGTTGTTTTACCCGATGATTCAGGCCCATAAATTTCGACAATACGACCAGTTGGCAAGCCACCGATACCCAAAGCAATATCCAGCCCCAATGAGCCTGTAGAAACGGCTTCAATATCCAATGCCTGGCTATCGCCCAGCTTCATGATAGAGCCTTTACCAAATTGTCTCTCAATTTGAGACAATGCAGCGTCGAGCGCTTTTTGTTTGTTATCGTTCATTTGCTTCTCCAATCTAGCGTATTGACGACAAGTATACTGTATGAAATTACAGTATCAAGCTTAATTTAACCATTTAGCAGAGAAATTATTTTTCTAATTGAAAATTCAATAGCTTGCACTCTAACTTCAGCTCGTGTTCCGGTAAAGTGACAGACTTCACACAGTACTTTATCCTGTAAATAGAAGCCAAACCATACAGTACCCACCGGCTTCTCCAATGATCCGCCACCAGGCCCGGCAATGCCAGATACCGCAATGGCCACGTCCGCCCGGGCAGCATTCGCCGCCCCTTGCACCATTTCTTGAACCGTTTGCTGGCTAACCGCACCAAACTCAGCCAGTGTGTTTGGCGTCACCCCCAACAACTGGGATTTGGCCTCATTGCTATATGTGACAAAGCAACGTTCAATATACGCCGATGACCCGGGCGTATCGGTCAGCGCATAGCTGATCCCACCCCCAGTACATGATTCTGCGGTAGTGATTGTCTGCCCGTTATTGGTTAGAATAGCCCCCAATTGTGCCGCCAGGCTGGCTATCTCAGTATGAAGCTCCATACTCATTTCCTTTAGGTATAAGTAATGTCGTTAGATCTTTATTCCGAACATACTATAAAACAACAAACCCCTATGATGCAGCAGTATCTTAGGATCAAAGCACAACACCCTGATATTCTGCTGTTTTATCGTATGGGTGATTTCTATGAGTTGTTCTTTGATGACGCCATTCGCGCTGCGCAGTTACTGGATATTTCACAGACGCACCGGGGTAAGGCTGGCGGTGCGCCAATTCCAATGGCAGGTGTCCCTTATCACGCAGTTGAGAATTACCTGGCCCGCCTGGTTCAGATGGGCGAGTCCGTTGCTATCTGTGAGCAGGTCGGCGATCCGGCCACCAGTAAAGGACCCGTTGAACGTAAAGTCGTACGCATCGTCACACCAGGTACAGTGACTGATGAAGCGCTGTTACAGGAGCGTCAGGACAACCTACTCGCCGCCTTATGGCAGGAAAAGCAACACTATGGCGTCGCCTATTTAGACATTAACTCGGGGCGCTTTAACATCGTCGAGTTAGCCACTGATGAAGCACTCACATCAACACTGCAAAGATTGCAGCCGGCAGAGCTGCTCTACCCCGAGTCATTCAGTAACTTGCTGGTACTCGAGCAAGTAAAAGGCGCCAGACGACGCCCGGATTGGGAGTTTGATCTGGATACGGCTACTCATTTGCTTTGCCAGCAATTTGGCACACAAGACCTGATAGGGTTTGGCGTCGCAGACGCCAGGGCAGGATTAATCGCTGCGGGCTGTGTCATGCAATACGTAAAAGACACGCAGCGCACCGCACTGCCTCATATCCGTGCCATTACTCTGGAAAAAAACGAACACGCCGTCATTCTGGATGCAGCCACCCGTAAAAACCTTGAACTGACCGTGAATCTGTCTGGCAGTATCGAAAACACCCTGGCACAAGTGCTGGATAAAACCGCCACACCAATGGGCTCTCGATTACTAAAACGTCGTATTCACACACCAGTGCGCAACCGTGATGAGCTCAACGCACGGCTCAATGCCATTGCCAGCTTAATTGAGTCACAGCTCAATATTGAGGTCTATGACGGTCTGCGCCAGATCGGCGATATTGAACGTGTGGTCGCACGCCTGGCGTTATGTAATGCCCGACCCAGAGATTTGACGCGACTGCGCAATGCATTGCAGGCACTTCCCCCATTGCATCAACTTTTGGGAGAAAGCAGCGATCCGAGGTTACAGCAGATCCGCGCACAGTCTCCGACTTTGCCAAAACTCCAGGATTTACTGGAACGCGCCATCATTGATAATCCGCCAGTGCTGATCCGCGACGGCGGCGTCATTGCACCGGGTTACAACGCAGAGCTGGATGAATGGCGAGCCCTCAGTGAGGGCGCAACTGATGTGCTGGACCAACTGGAAGAACGTGAGCGTGAGCGCACCGGGATCAGCACACTCAAAATTGGCTACAACAAAGTGCATGGTTTTTATATTGAGATCAGCAAAGCTAACTCACACCTGGCACCGCCCGAATATATTCGCCGCCAGACGCTGAAAAACAATGAGCGCTATATCATTCCTGAACTCAAAGAGCATGAAGACAAGGTGCTGGGTAGCCAAAGCAAGGCGCTGGCGCTCGAGAAACAACTGTACGAAGAGCTCTTCACGTTGATCGCGCCCTACATCGAGCAACTACAAACCATGTCGGCGGCGCTGGCTGATCTTGACGTACTCAATACGCTGGCAGAACGCGCACAAACGCTGGATTACTGTCAACCTGAGCTGAGTAATGGCGATGAGATCCACATTGAAGCGGGTCGTCACCCGGTGGTTGAGCAGGTCAGCAAAGAACCTTTTATTGCTAACCCGGTTCACCTCAATGCTGATCGCAAGATGTTGATCATTACGGGTCCCAATATGGGCGGTAAATCGACCTATATGCGCCAAACGGCTTTGATAGTGCTGATGGCACACATTGGTAGTTATGTGCCCGCCAGTGCTGCGCAAATAGGCAAAGTCGATCGCATTTTTACGCGGATTGGTGCCAGTGACGACCTGGCTTCCGGACGCTCAACCTTTATGGTCGAAATGACAGAAACAGCCACCATACTCAACAATGCGACGGCCCAATCTCTAGTCTTGATGGACGAAATTGGTCGAGGCACCAGTACCTATGATGGTTTGTCGCTAGCTTATGCCACTGCCGATTATCTGGCAGGTAAAATTGCCGCCAAGACCCTGTTCGCCACTCATTACTTCGAACTGACCGAGCTGGCAGAGCAACAATCAGGCCTGGTCAATGTGCATCTGGATGCCATTGAACACAATGATACCATTGCCTTTAAACATACTGTGATGGAAGGGGCCGCCAGCAAGAGCTTTGGTTTACAAGTCGCCGGACTCGCAGGAGTACCCAAAGCGGTATTGGCCATGGCAAAGCGCAAGCTGGCATTGCTGGAGCAACACCAGAGTGTGGTCGAAAGCCCGCAGACAGTGCCGGCCTCCCAAATGCAGCAAACTCTGCCTTTGGTCAGTGAACCGTCTGAAGTCGAACAAATGCTTGCAGAGCTTGACCCGGACGAGCTCTCGCCTCGTGCAGCACACGACCTGCTCTATCAGTTAAAAGCACTCCTTTAAGCAAAAAAAAGCGGCTCTCAAGCCGCTTTTTTCTATTCAAGTTAGAAGCTATGGTTGTACTGAATGCCCACAACCGTGGCATGACCTTTAGATTTAAAGCCCCACTCGCTACCCAGGCTGTCTTTCTCAACAAAGGTCTGAGTTTTACCACGCAGGATACTCAAGCCAAAATCCACACTGGCAGTCTCACTCAGCTGATACTCTGCACCAAGCGAGTACCAGGTCCGGTCAGTATCTGGGATTGAGATAGACATGTGTGACTCATTGGCAGGCGAGCTGTCATACGCCAGACCTGCGCGCAATTTCAAAACGGCATTCCACTGGTAATCTCCCCCAACAGAGAAGCGTAATGAGTTATCAAACAGCTCCTTTTTATTGAATACCGGCTTCCCCGCAACCTGAGCTTCAAGCTCCTGGAAGCTATTCCAGCCCGTCCAGAGTACACTGTAGTGCAAAGTCATTGGTTCAGTCAGTTTATGTGTTCCTGAGATTTCGGCCATTGCAGGTAAGGTCAGCTCAAGTGTGCCAGGCAACGCGACGCCATTGGTACCGCCAAATGATGCTGGCAACTGGTTGCTGAAATGGCCATCAAAGGTAATGTCCGTTTCACTGCGGTAGTGAAAACCAAGCCGATTGTCTTCATCAATCTGATAACTCAAACCCAGGTTCCAGCCATAACCACTGTCATCACCTTCCAGATTAACCACCTCTGTGCTGGCAGGCGCTTGTAGAGGGTTAGCACCCAAATGACGGATCACTTTGGCATCGGCATAGACATGGTTCAGACCCAATGCCAGTGTCCATTGTGGATCAATTTCATAGGCCACAGAGACACCGGTATTGATGGTCACAATTTCAGTATCACCTGCTAACTGACCCGCAGCGTAATCCTTATCAAACTCAGTGGCCAAGCCAAATTGGGAGTACATACCTGCACCAACAGACCACTGGTCATTGAGGCGTGCTGTCATGAACACGGCTGGTACCACGGCACTGGGGGCAATGCTGTCATCATCAAGCAAGTTCGCCGGCAAACCATTATTGGTTGATATGCCTTGCAAGCTTACATCCGGTTCTACATACATGGCCGCAGCACTCACCTGGATCCCTTGAAACTGACTCATTAATGCCGGGTTGCGTGCAACAACGGATGCATCATCTGCAGCGCTTGCTTCACCGGCGTAAGCACGACCTAATCCAGAAACGTTCTGTTCCGCCAACTGAAATGCAGCGGCCAGTGACTGTGAAGACACCACCATCAAACCTGTCGCCATTAATGCGCGTAGTACTGTGTTCATTCTCAACCTCAAATGTTATTCACAAGAATAAAAAATTGCTCACACAGTACAGAAAAGAAAAGCAAAAATCCGCAACTTAAGTACTTTTAGCAACTCAATCGAACAACTTTAAAGCAGATTAAGCAAGTTATTTACAGATCAGATCAGATGAAGAGCAATTACTCTAACCTCAACTTTACACACCCAAATGATATTAATTCTCATTACTATTGAGTCGAGATACTGATTCGCATATACTCTTAGCCACATTCACCGCCTTGCGATATTGAGGCACTTGTAGGGAGATTAGGTCTATGCTGGCAGTATTGATGATCGGTGCACTGACATTCTGTGGACTTAGCGTATTCAGCCTGTGCAAAGCTAACTACTGCGCTTGCAAGCGGGCCGGGCAATGCGACAACCCACTCAACCATTACTGGCTGGCTGCGATACTGAGCGCCCTGCTGGCTTTGGTATGCAGCTGCCTGGCATTACATACCGAAAAAGGCACGTTAGTGTGGATCCTGATGATGGCCAGCTGCCTGGCCGGCGCTTTGCTATCTGCGCAATGGCAGAAACGCAAACTTAAGCAAGCAGATGATCTTTTAACAGACGGGATAAATTGATCTGATAGTCCAGTGGCCGGACGGTAGAAGCGATTTTGATTTTGTCCTGCTCATTTAAATCAATGTCTTTGGCCGTGATATGGTGCATATGCTTGGTGTTGTAGAACACCCGCACTTTGGGTGCTGTTGGCGCCCCCCGATTCCCCTCTAAAACTAATGCCAGACGCTCATTACTGAGTTTCACTATGGTGCCCACAGGGTGCACACCAATGCATTTGATAAAGTGCTGTACCAGTACAGGGTCAAACTGAGCCTTATTAGCCAGCAAATATCGTAGCGCAACCAAAGGCTCATCGCCATCACGATGAGGACGCTCCGCAGTCATTCCCTCGTACACATCCACAATCGCCATGATACGCGCAGCTTTACTGATCTGCATGCCCTGTAAGCGACGCGGGTAACCGCTGCCATCGAGGCGCTCATGATGGCTGACTATCATATCCAGCATCAAAGGCGTGATCCCTGGCGCACCGCGCGTCAGTCCCAATGACTGCGCAACATGGCGTTGCATGGTTTTCATTTCTAATTTATTAAGGGGGCCACTTTTGTCGATGATGCCCTGAGGTATTTTGGTATGCCCAACATCATGTAGCATGGCACCAATGGCCATTTGTTCAATCACCTTTTTACCCAGGCCAAGATACTTTGCAAACACAGTCACTAAAATCGCACAGTTGATCATATGACGCCAATTAAAGCCTTCTTTGTCCTTAATCCGCGTTAAAATCGCCATCGCATTGGTGTTTCTCAGTACCGAGCCCACTATTTCCTGACTGATGTCGTTAATCAACGTCATATCGACTTGCATGCCCGCTGTCAGATTGCCATACAGCATTTGTAATTGTTTATTGTGCTGTTCAAATTGCCTGGCTGCATTCGCAAATTCTTCTTCCAGGCTGATGACTTTTTCTTTAGTGGGAGCAGATTTGGTGGTTCTATCTGATTTTTGCTGTGCCGTCTGCTTTTTTGACTCAGCCTCAGCCGCATCCGGTTTTTCCTGGGGTTGCTGGTATTTTTCGGGAATCGGAATGTCGCTTTGAGCAAAGTCGATATTCAGCTCAACCACCCCATTGGCAACCAGACGAGCAATGATAGCGTCATCCCGAACCATACCCCGAGATTTAATCTTAACTTCAGCACCTGACTTTTGTTTATGAACGCTGTCCACAAACATGCCGGGTTTTAACTCTTCAATAGGGAGGGTGACTCGCATATCGCTCGCATGAGGCCTGACGGCAGTGTAAATTGCATTAATATGCATAGGCTAGACTTAATTGTCTAGTCATTGTAGCGAGTTTAATAGAAAAGGATGAGGTATTATGAACAAAAGTGTCAGATCAGGGCTGCTTTGGCACCTGACCTGAAGTTACAACGCGGGATTACTCCTGAAAATAGGTACCCCAACCATCGTACTCAACACCACAGTGTGTGGCAATTTCAACCAGCTTAGTGACATCTTCCATAATCACTGCTGCATCCAGCTCAGCTTCAACGACAACATCAAAACCCCAGATTTTACTGCCATCTTCCAGCTCAAGCTCTGCCGGATCTTCAACATCATACCCAAGTTTAAATGCAGCCAGCGCTGCCTGTTCCAGCTTTTCAAATTCTTCGCTGACAAAATGATGTTCTACCTCATACAAGGTATCCGGGTTTGACCCATCTTCTAACAACGAATCAACGATGTCTTCACTGATCTCTTGCCAATTTTCCACTTGCTGCTCTCACTTTTTCGTCTAACTGTGCAATATGTGCTGCCATTTTAGCATGGATCTGTTTGGCATGCTCACGTGCGGGTATGTCTTTGTCCAGGCTGATTGGTGCCAGAACATCAATGTACACTGTGCCGTTATCCCAACGGTTAAGCTTAATCTGACCAGCCGTACTGTTCATACAAACCGGCACAACAGGCACATCAGCACTCAGGGCAGTATGAAACGCACCAGTTTTAAACGGCAGTAAGCCTCTGCCGTAGCTGCGCGTTCCTTCCGGAAACATCCACAATGACATCCCTCGTTGCTTAATTTTTGCAATGGATTTGTCCAGCGTGTTCACCGCTTTTGTGCGATTCGCCCTGTCGATCAGAATGTTGCCAGATAACCAGTACAACTGACCAAAAAAAGGCACCCACTTCAGGCTTTTCTTGCCCATACTCACTGTGTTGTGCGGCACCACAGCAGGTAAGGTAAATAAATCATAGTTATTCTGGTGATTAGCAATATACATTGCGGGACCCAGATCTTTCGCACCAGGATCAATTGAGATCTCGAGCTTAACCCCGATCACACGCGACATCTTGCCAAACCAGGACGCAACCACATGCACGTTATTAGCATGGAAAGGGCGGATCAGGCTCAATGTCAGGCCAGCCAGACAACTGAGGATGATAAACAGCGCCATTGCCAGGATTCGAACTACAGCTAACAAAATAGAGACTCCTATTATCAAGTCGGCGCATTATAATCAAATAGGCTTACACTTGTAAGCTCAATTTTGTTTCAGCCATAAAAAATGCCGCTAACTTGAGCGGCACTTTCAATTTTATTCAGGGAGCTTAAGCAATTAGCTCATTGCAGCCTGTAACTTTTTCATTGCAGATTTTTCCAGCTGACGAACGCGTTCCGCTGAAACCTGATATTTATCTGCCAAATCTTGTAACGTCGCTTTATCTTCAGACAGCCAACGTGCGGCCACAATGTCCTGAGAACGTTCATCCAGCGTCTTCATTGCTGCGATAAGACGGTTTTGAGATTGCTCCTGCCACTGTTCTTCTTCAATGACCTCTGCAACATCACTGCTTGCATCTGTCAGGTACTGGACCGGTGAAAAACTGCTGCTCGGACTGTTATCATCATCATCTGCAGTTAAGTCGAAACCCATGTCCTGGCCGCTCATGCGCGATTCCATTTCACGTACTTCTTTTTCACTGACACCCAGTTCATTTGCAACTGTGGTGATCTCTTCCTGATTAAACCAACCCAGGCGCTTCTTATTTTTACGCAGGTTGAAGAATAGTTTGCGTTGCGCTTTAGTGGTGGCAACCTTAACAATACGCCAGTTCTTTAATACGTATTCATGAATTTCGGCTTTGATCCAGTGTACAGCAAACGACACCAGACGCACACCAACTGTCGGATCAAAGCGCTTCACCGCTTTCATCAGACCAATATTGCCTTCCTGGATTAAGTCTGCCTGTGGCAAGCCATAACCAGAGTAGCTTTTAGCAATATGGGCGACAAATCTCAAATGAGAGATAATGAGCTGCTTAGCTGCGTGCAAATCCCCATCCTCATGCAGGCGGGTTGCCAACGCTTTTTCCTGCTCAGCGTCCAGCATCGGGATAGAACTGACCGATTGTAGGTAGCCTTCTATACTCGCGCTTTGTTGCCCAGCGGTCAGTGCCATCGCATAAATGTCTTTACTCATTTTTCACCTCAGTGATAATTCGTTTTGCCAATTTTAGCACTCTTTACCTTAGAGTGCTAAATGCAATCTACTACTTTTCAACCTTAAAGATCAAGCTTTTTATTATTACACTTTAATTAATAATTAAGCCATTGATTTTAAACGGGTATTTTAGGCTTCAGAAAAGCACTTATGGTAAGCGGATGTTCAGATAATGCCAGCTGCAATATCTGACAGTGCTAATTTGGAAGAGTTAGAGTGCTAATCTATCCTAACAGAGTGCTAAAGTATTTATCAGTTAGCACTCTCTTGGCCATTACAACTGAGCGCAGTTTTACACCTTGTCTGGCTCGATGTCTTTGATGTACTTTCTTACCGATAAAAAAGACCCGATAAAGCCCAACGCCACAGCCAGCAATAACAGGCACAGCAACTCTGATCCAGATAACCCCTGTAGTACAAAGTTACTTTGATACACACCCACCACCAGGGCAACGGCTGACTCAAGCCACCACAGCATCAACATGACACAAATAAAGGCGATCAAGCCGCCAATGATCCCATACCAGATCCCGGTCCATAAAAACGGCGTATGAATAAATGTGTTGGTCGCACCAACAAGCTTGAGTACCTGGATCTCTTCTTTCTTATCCATAATAGACAAGCGAATGGTGTTACCAATGATAAGGACTACAGCACTGAGCAACAGTAAGCCGATGGTGATCACGCTTTCTTTAAGCAAGCTAAGTAAGGCATTGAGGCGCTCAAGCCATTCAATATCTAACTTACCAAACTCAATTTCTCTTTCCTGCTCCAGTTTATTTAGCAGAGCATTAGCAGCTTGTGCACTGCGGTGACGAACCGTCGGTGTCACCAGAACGACGCTGGGCAACGGGTTTTCTTCGAGATAATCCAGTGCCTGGCCAAACCCGGAGATGGATTTGAACTCTTCCAGCGCGTTGTCTTTGCCAATGAAACTAACGGTGTCAATTTCAGGGTAAAGTGCCAGCCGCTTTACCAAAGTCTGTGTTGCCTGCTCACTGACACTGTCTTTGACAAACAAAGAGATCTCAGCCGCTTCCTGAAAGCCGCTACTGACTTTCTGCACATTCTTAACCACCACATACAGGGTGGTTGGTAACGTCAGACTCAGACCCAGCACCAAAATGGTCATCATCGACGCCAAAGGGGTACGCCACATTTCACCTAAACTATGCACACCCTGACGCAATATCGTAATAATGAAGAAGTAACACTTCAGGATCACCGATTTGCTTTGTTTGTCGTTTTGCGTGCCGCGACCTTTGAATAATAAGCTCATAGCGCGTCTCCTGGCAGCGACGTGCCCAGCAGAGGATCCTGAATTAAACGGCCATGATCCAGTGTCAGACTACGGTATTTCATCCGCGCAATCAGGCCAAGGTCGTGTGTGGCAATCAGTACCGACGTGCCATGGCGGTTAAAGTCCTCAAACAACTTGAGAATTTCCATTGATAATTCCGGATCCAGGTTACCGGTCGGCTCATCTGCCAATAATAAGGGGGGCGAATTCACAATTGCACGGGCGATCCCCACACGTTGCTGTTCACCTCCAGACAAAGTGCTCGGCTGACACTTTACTTTGTCTAGCAGGCCGACCTTATCGAGTGCCGCATGTACCCGTTTGGTCATATGATTATGATGGGTGCCCTCAATGACCAATGGCAGTGCCACATTGTCGAAGACATTATAGCGCTCCAGCAGGCGGTGATTTTGAAAAATAATGCCAATGTCGCGACGAATATACGGCACCTGGCTATTTTTAATTTGATTCAGATCGACACCATTGATGGCAACACGCCCGGCTGAGGGGCGTTCCATCAGGCTGATCAACTTCAGCAGGGTACTCTTACCCGCACCACTGTGACCAGTCAGAAACGCCAGCTCACCTTTAGTGAGCTCAAAACTGACCTTTTCCAGCGCCCGGTGTCCACCGGGGTAGGTTTTACTGACTTGCTCAAACTTGATCATTGCCTGCCCTGCTCTTGTTATACTGCTTCCGCTTTACCTGATCCCGACATGCAGGATCAGAGCAGCACCTGACTGTCAGTCTTAATTATCCTGACTGAAAAGTGCTTCGATAAAGTCATCGCTCTTAAAGGTTCTCAGATCGTCAATACTTTCACCTACACCAATATAGCGGATAGGCATCTTGAATTGATCTGCAACCGCAAAGATCACCCCACCCTTGGCGGTACCATCCAGCTTAGTCAGGGTAATGCCAGTCAGACCCACGGCCTGATCAAATAGTTTCACCTGACTAATCGCATTTTGGCCAGTGCCCGCATCTATAGTAAGCATCACTTCGTGTGGTGCATCCGGATCCAATTTCTTCATAACCCGCGCAATTTTTTCAAGCTCCTGCATCAGGTTATCTTTATTCTGCAATCGACCGGCCGTATCTGCTATTAATACGTCAACATCACGTGCCTGTGCAGCCTGGAAGGCATCGAATACAACCGATGCACTGTCTGCACCAGTATGCTGCGCAATAACAGGAATATCGTTACGCTCACCCCACACTTGCAGCTGCTCTACCGCTGCTGCCCGGAAAGTATCACCGGCGGCCAGCATCACTGACTTACCCTGAGCCTGGAACTGCTTCGCCATTTTGCCGATTGTGGTGGTCTTACCAACCCCATTCACACCCACCATCAAAATCACAAATGGTTTTTTATTGGCCGGGATCTCTAGCGGCTTTTCTGCATCCTTCAGAATATCTGCCATTTCCTGTTTCATCAGATCATATAGCGCTTCGCCATCTTTGAGCTGCTTACGGTCCGCTGCATCAGTCAGGTTATCTATCAGCTTCATGG
This sequence comes from Pseudoalteromonas rubra, assembly GCF_000238295.3. Taxonomy (NCBI): domain Bacteria; kingdom Pseudomonadati; phylum Pseudomonadota; class Gammaproteobacteria; order Alteromonadales; family Pseudoalteromonadaceae; genus Pseudoalteromonas; species Pseudoalteromonas rubra. The sequence continues at coordinate 266,821 of NZ_AHCD03000020.1, read as the reverse complement.
TTGTCTCAACACCAATGTCAGCCGTCAATAACTGTGTTTCCAGATCTTCGAATAGCTCATCGTCGATCTTTTTGCCCCGGAAAATATTGGCAAAGCCGGAACCAATGTTGGTCTTAGTTTTCAGCAAGCCCTGCTTCAGACGAGCAAAAAAACCTTTCTTCTTCGGTTTTTCTTGTTCCTGCGCCTGACGCTCAGCTTCTTCACGCTCTGCCTGCTCTTTGGCTAAACGCGCAGCTTCTTCATGCTCTGCCTGTTCCTTGGCTAAACGCTCGGCTTCTTCGCGCTCTGCCTGTTTTTTAGCTAAACGCTCGGCTTCTTCGCGCTCTGCCTGCTCTTTAGCTAAACGCGCAGCTTCTTCACGCTCTGCCTGTTCTTTGGCTAAACGCTCGGCTTCTTCGCGCTCAGCCTGTTCTTTGGCTAAACGCGCTGCTTCTTCACGCTCTGCCTGTTCTTTGGCTAAACGCGCTGCTTCTTCACGCTCTGCCTGCTCTTTGGCTAAACGCTCAGCTTCTTCACGCTCGGCCTGTTCTTTGGCTAAACGCTCGGCTTCTTCGCGCTCAGCCTGTTCTTTGGCTAAACGCGCTGCTTCTTCACGCTCTGCCTGTTCTTTGGCTAAACGCGCTGCTTCTTCACGCTCAGCCTGTTCTTTGGCTAAACGCGCGGCTTCTTCACGCTCTGCCTGTTCTTTGGCTAAACGCTCGGCTTCTTCTCGCTCTGCCTGTTCTTTGGCTAAACGCGCTGCTTCTTCTCGTTCCGCCTGCTCTTTAGCAAGACGCTCGGCTTCGTCACGCTCGGCCTGCTCTTTAGCTGAACGCTCGGCTTCGTCACGCTCTGCCTGCTCTTTAGCTAAACGCGCTGCTTCTTCGCGCTCTGCCTGCTCTTTAGCAAGGCGCTCGGCTTCGTCACGCTCTGCCTGTTCTTTAGCAAGACGCTCTGCTGCTTCACGCTCTGCCTGTTCTTTAGCAAGACGCTCGGCTGCTTCGCGCTCTGCCTGCTCTTTAGCAAGACGCTCGGCTTCTTCGCGCTCTGCCTGCTCTTTGGCAAGACGCTCAGATTCTTCGCGCTCTGCCTGCTCTTTGGCAAGACGCTCAGATTCTTCACGCGCTGCCTGCTCGTTAGCTAAACGCTCGGCTTCTTCACGCTCTGCCTGCTCTTTAGCTAAACGCTCGGCTTCTTCTCGCGCTGCCTGCTCTTCGGCCAAGCGAGCGGCTTCTTCTCGCGCTGCCTGCTCTTCGGCCAAGCGAGCGGCTTCTCGTTCAGCTTCTTGCTGCTTTTTATCTGACTTTCCAAATCCTAACCAGGATAGAATTTTGCTCTTTTTACCCATAACTCGCTAAATACCGTTTTAGTGTGCAATCAAATTAGTGAGAACTTGTTTGCGCAGATACTCCAAATGCACTGGCCGCGCTCTGTAGGAAAACCTGACAGGCCATGCAAATGGCTGATAACAAGCTCTATCATTACTGGAGCGACAGTGTAACATGTTCCAATAGGATGAAAAATCACAGCTTAGTGATATCTGCCTGATAAACACACTGCGTCACAATAAACCTTGCTATCCACCTCCCCCGATGCGGTATACTGACCGCTATCTTTTGCGCGTAGTTGGTAAAAAATGAGAAAGCAGCAGTCAAAAAAGCCGGTGTCAGGGCATATCCGATTGATCAGTGGGCGATTTCGAGGCAGAAAACTGCCCGTTAAAGACGTTGAAGGACTCAGACCAACCACCGACCGAGTCAAAGAAACCGTGTTTAACTGGCTGATGCAGGATGTCAGAGATGCCAAAGTACTCGACTGTTTTGCGGGCTCTGGTAGCCTGGGCTTTGAGGCTTTGTCACGGTTTGCGCACAGCGCCACCTTCTTCGAATTTGATAAGCAGGTTGCACAACAGCTGCAACAAAACGCCGATACGCTCAAGGTTGACAATGCCCGGGTCGAACAAGGCGATAGCCTGAATAAACTGGCGACCCCGGCAGCACAACCGTTTGACCTGGTATTTGTTGACCCACCATTCAGGCGCGACATGGTGCAATCCTGCTGTGCTTTGCTGGAGGCCAATCAGTGGCTAAGTGAAGATGCCCTCATTTATGTCGAATTTGAACGCGAGAGTACGCCCACATTTCCCGAGAACTGGACAATTTTGAAAGAAAAACAAGCCGGACAGGTTTGTTGCCGTCTCTACCAGCGCACTTAACCAATCCCGCATTTACACTAACTTGCTGAATTAATGGACAGTTTAGTATAAATGCTCACGTTGACCGTGGCTTCAGGCCTGTGGCATGACAGTTGCCGCAATTTTAACTATAATTTGGTCTTTACATGCGGTGATGCTTCGGCTTACAATACCGCACCATTTTTGAACCAATTGACCGTTTTTTGGTCGGTTAGAGCAAAGCTCACTAATTAGGTAGGTGAATTTTTAATGCCAGTAATTAAAGTAAGAGAGAACGAACCGTTTGACGTAGCACTTCGTCGTTTCAAGCGTTCATGTGAAAAAGCAGGTATCCTTTCAGAAGTTCGTCGTCGCGAGCACTATGAAAAGCCAACAGCTGAGCGTAAGCGTAAGAAAGCGGCTGCTGTTAAGCGTCACATGAAAAAGCTTTCTCGCGAAAACGCACGTCGCGTTAAATTATACTAATCGCTGCGAGTCTTGCATATGAGCCTGTTAGCTACGTTAAAAGACGCGCAAAAAGCGGCAATGAAAGCCAAAGACAAACCTCGTCTTACTGCTATTCGTGCTGCCCTTGCTGAAGTTAAGCAACGAGAAATCGACAACCAGACCACACTGGACGACGCAGGTATTACCTCCGTTTTAGTGAAACTGGTAAAACAACGCCGCGATTCTTATACTCAGTATAAAGACGCTGGCCGCGAAGATTTAGCGGACGTAGAAGCGGGTGAGATCATCGTGCTGGAGTCCTTCTTACCTCAACCTTTGAGCGAAGAAGAAATAGCAAGTTTGATCGAATCTGCAATCGCCGACACCGGCGCCGCTGGTATGCAGGATATGGGCAAAGTAATGGGCGTGATCAAAGCAAAAGCTGAAGGTCGTGCTGATATGGGCAAAGTTTCAGGTTTGATTAAACAGAAGCTTAGCGCATAAGCCCCGCATCAAGTATGATTATAAGTAAACCGAGCCTAGCGCTCGGTTTCTTCGTCTAAGCGATAGGGTAAAAATGGCAGGAAAAATCCCAAGACAATTTATCGACGACCTGTTGGCCAGAACCGACATCGTTGAATTAATCGATAACCGTATTGGTCTGAAAAAAGCCGGCAAAGATTATCAGGCCTGTTGCCCTTTTCATAACGAGAAAACCCCTTCTTTCACCGTCTCTCGTGATAAACAGTTTTATCATTGTTTTGGCTGTGGTGCTAACGGCAATGCCATTTCATTTTTAATGGAATACGACAAGCTCGAATTCGTCGATGCCATTGAAGAATTAGCGGGTCAGTTCAGCCTGGAAATCCCCAGGGAACAAGGCCTGGGCGGACCACAAAGAAGCTTTGAAGAGAAAAAGTCCGATTACGATCTGATGCAGCAAACTGCGCGTTACTATCAGCAGCAGCTTAATCAACATCAGAAATCAGCGGAGGTTAAAGCCTACGTCACTGGGCGTGGCCTGTCTCAGCAAACCATCGATAAATTTCAGATTGGCTTTGCACCGCCCGAGTGGGATCAACTTATTCGCACCCTGGCGCGTAACCAGGCACAACGCCAGCAACTGGTTGAGTTAAAACTCGCGACAGAGAAATCCCCGGGTCGCCAGTTCGACTTTTTCCGAGACCGGTTGATGTTCCCTATTCGTGATAAGCGTGGCAGAGTGATCGCCTTCGGTGGTCGTATTATGGGACAAGATCAGGGCCCTAAATACCTTAACTCACCGGAAACGCGGATCTTTCATAAGAGCTTTGAGTTATATGGTTTTTATGAAGCTAAACAAGCACATCGTCAGCTCGCACAGGTACTGATCGTTGAAGGCTATATGGACGTCGTCGCCCTCTCTGAATATGGCATCGACTATGCCGTAGCAGCATTGGGCACAGCAACCACAGCGGAACATATGCAGACTTTATTTCGTAACACAGATGAGGTCATTTGTTGCTATGATGGTGACAGGGCTGGTAAAGATGCTGCCTGGCGTGCGCTGGAGCATGCACTGCCCAACTTAAAGGATGGCAAGTCATTGCGCTTTGTCTTTCTGCCGGATGGTGAAGACCCCGATTCCTTGGTGCAAAAGGAAGGTAAAGATACATTTGAACAGCGCCTGTCTGAAGCACAAGACTACGGCAAAGTACTCTTTGCCCGACTGTCAGAACAATGTGATTTAACGACTGATGCCGGTAAAGCCAAGTTACTCAGTGAAGCGCTGCCATTAATAGAGAAAGTACCCAGTGAGTATTATCAGGAGTCTTTGCTGACGACTTTAGCGCGCCTGATCGGTCGTACCCGCGAGCAACTGAGTGCCAAGCTGGCGACACCGCGAAAACAGCATGCCATTGAACGTAAATTTAAAGTCACGCCAATGCGCAGAGCGATTGGTCTGTTGCTACAGCATCCAAGTCTGGCGTCTGTTGTCGAACATTTACCGGATCTGGCAGAACTCCCCTTACCCGGTATGCGCTTGTTCCTGACCTTACAAGCCACCTGTTTATCACGACCTGATTACACGACGGCACACATCCTTGAAGCTTTTAGGGACACGCCTGAATATTCAGCACTCAAAAAGCTGGCAACCTGGCAACATAACATTGATGAAGAAAAACTCATTGATGAATTTAAAAACACTTTTCAGTTTATTGAAGATCAGTGTTTAAATTTGCGCCTTGAGACCTTATTAATAAAAGACAAAACAGAAGGGTTAAACAGCGATGAACGACTGGAATGCGCGCTCCTGACTCAAGCGTTAGGTGCGCGAAGAACTGGTCAATAATAATTTTTGCTGTTATAATGTTCTATTCACTGCGTCAACCAAAATAGTGTGGTTTTTAGCTGACGCCCGTTGTAACAACTTTATCAGAGTGGAAGCAATAATCTCTATGGATCAATCTCCTCAGTCACAACTCAAACTTCTGATTCAGAAAGGTAAAGAGCAAGGTTACTTAACTTTTGCAGAAGTTAACGATCACCTTCCACAAGACATCATAGATTCGGATCAAGTAGAAGATATCATTAGCATGATCAATGATATGGGTATCCAGGTAGCAGAGTCTGCACCGGATGTCGACGAACTGATGATGCAGGAAACCACGACCGACGAGGATGCAGCCGAAGCAGCGGCTGCCGCATTGGCAACGGTAGAAAAAGAAATCGGCAGGACCACAGATCCAGTACGTATGTATATGCGTGAAATGGGCACGGTTGAACTGCTGACGCGTGAAGGCGAAATTCTCATCGCTAAACGCATTGAAGAAGGGATTAATCAGGTTCAGATCTCGGTTGCCGAGTATCCTGAAGCCATTACTTACTTACTGGAGCAATGGGACAAGTACGAAGCCGAGGAGATGCGCCTGAGCGACATTGTAACTGGTTTTTTTGACTCGTTGGAAGACGATGAAGCCCCCATTTCAGCAACGCACATCGGTTCAGAGCTGAGCGAAGAAGATCTCGACGATGAAGATGATGATGGCGATGAAGACGACGACGATTCGGAAGACGCTGATACTGGCCCGGATCCTGAAATTGCGCGCGAGCACTTCGAAGAATTAAGAACCCTGTACAACAATGCACGTAAGTGTTTTGAAGTAAAAGGCCGAGCGCACCCGGACTCACAAGCTGCGATCGCCGAAATTGGCGAGTTATTCCGTAAGTTCAAGCTGGTACCTAAGCAATTTGACCGCATGGTAAATAACATGCGTGATATGATGGATCGCGTTCGCGTACAAGAACGTATCATCATGAAGCAAGCTTGCCAGATAGCGAAACTGCCGAAGAAAACCTTCATCAAGCACTTCGCCAACAATGAAACCGATATGGCCTGGGTCGATGCAGAAATTGCCGCAGGTGACAAACATTCAGCTAAGCTGGCTCAAGTTAAGCCTGAGATTGAGCGCTGTGTGAATAAGCTGACGGCCATTGAAGAAAGCACAGGCCTGAGCATTGAACGTATCAAAGACATCAACCGTCGTATGAGCATTGGTGAAGCGAAAGCCCGTCGTGCGAAAAAAGAAATGGTTGAAGCCAACTTACGTCTTGTTATTTCAATTGCCAAGAAATACACCAACCGTGGTCTGCAATTCCTGGATCTGATCCAGGAAGGTAACATTGGTCTGATGAAAGCCGTTGATAAGTTTGAATACCGTCGTGGTTATAAGTTCTCTACTTATGCGACGTGGTGGATCCGTCAGGCAATCACCCGTTCTATTGCGGACCAGGCACGTACAATCCGTATTCCGGTACATATGATTGAAACGATCAACAAGTTGAATCGTATTTCGCGTCAGATGCTACAGGAAATGGGTCGTGAGCCGAGTCCGGAAGAGCTGGCAGAGCGCATGATGATGCCAGAAGACAAGATCCGCAAAGTGCTGAAAATTGCCAAAGAGCCAATCTCCATGGAAACCCCAATCGGTGATGATGAAGATTCGCATCTGGGTGATTTCATCGAAGACACCACGATTGAATCGCCGGTGGATTCAGCCACAATGGAAAGCCTGCGCGGCGCCACCAATGAGGTACTTGCAGGCCTGACAGCTCGTGAGGCAAAAGTACTGCGCATGCGTTTTGGTATCGACATGAATACCGACCATACGCTGGAAGAAGTTGGTAAGCAGTTTGACGTAACACGTGAACGTATTCGTCAGATTGAAGCCAAGGCGCTTCGAAAGCTGCGTCATCCATCACGCTCTGATTTACTGAAGAGCTTCCTGGATGTCAAAGGCTAAGCGCCCATTCAAAATCATTAAAGGCCGCATTTGCGGCCTTTTTAGTTTACTCACAGGTCTCAAGACCTGCTTTATCAATAGGTAACAACTATGGCTTGGATCCAGATCCGCATTGATGCCGACAAAACCAGCGCCGACCATTACAGCGATTTGCTTATGGAAATCGGCTGTCCATCTGTCACATATATCGACGGACAAAACAACCCCATATACGAGCCTAAGCCCGGTGAAGTGCTGCTGTGGCCACAAACCATCGTGATTGGTTTGTTTGAAGCAAGTCATGATATGCAAGCCGTTGTGGACTATTTAAAGACGGCCAGCGATGCGCCGCTAAAGTACAAACTGGAACAGCTGGAAGACAAAGATTGGGAACGAGAGTGGATGGACAACTTCCACCCGATCAAATTCGGAGAGCGTTTGTGGATCTGCCCCAGCTGGCGCGATATACCCGAGCCGGACGCCGTGAATGTCCTGCTTGACCCCGGACTGGCCTTTGGCACAGGGACCCATGCGACCACCGCACTATGCCTGAAGTGGCTGGAACAGCAAGACTTAAGCGGCAAAACCGTCGTCGACTTTGGCTGTGGCTCCGGGATCCTTGGGATCGCGGCGATCAAACTGGGTGCTGAACGCGTGATCGGCATCGATATCGATCCACAGGCACTGGTTGCCAGTCGCGATAATGCCAGCCGTAATGGCGTAGTCGAGCAGCTGGAAGTCTACCTCCCAGAGAACCAACCTGAGTTTTCTGCAGATATCGTGGTTGCAAATATCCTCGCTCAGCCTCTCAGAGAGCTTCACGAAGTGATCCTGGGTTTTCTTAAACCGGGCGGTGAAATTGCCATGTCGGGGATCCTGGAAGAGCAGGCGCAATCTGTTGCCGATGTCTATGCCCCTTTCCTTGCGCTGGATGCCATTGCTCAGGAAGGTGAATGGACCCGAGTAAGCGGAAAAAAAGGTTAGTGCCCTATCACGCGTAAAGCCCTTAGTTAACAGGCTTTACGCATTTTTTACAGCGTCATCCCCACCTACTTAAAATGAAAAACGGTTAATTTTAAAACAATTATGGCCTTCAGTCAGTTTGTTATAAAAAGTCAACCCGTCAAGCTCAAAAAAAAAGCACTTATGTTCAATTTATAGCCTTTGATTTTTGCAAAAAAAACCGTAAACTTAGCGCCCCTTGAAAAGAGGCGGATTGAACAGCAGTGCGTATTGGTCCTTACCAACTTGAAAACAACTTAATGGTCGCGCCAATGGCGGGGATCACCGACAGGCCTTTCAGACAATTGTGTCGGCGCTTAGGAGCCGGACTGGCGGTGTCAGAAATGTTGTCTTCAAATCCGAAGGTATGGAAAACCGATAAATCAATGAACCGCATGGATCACAGCGGCGAGTCGGGTATTCGTTCCGTGCAAATTGCCGGATCAGATCCTGAATTGATGGCACAAGCAGCGCAGTTCAATGTCAGTAATGGCGCGCAGATCATAGATATCAATATGGGCTGCCCCGCTAAGAAAGTGAATAAAAAGCTGGCAGGCTCAGCATTATTGCAATATCCGGAACTTGTGGAAGAGATAGTTCAGGCCGTGGTCAACGCAGTCGACGTCCCTGTCACCCTAAAGATCCGTACTGGATGGGACCCGGAAAATCGCAATGGCATTGAGATTGCCCGCATTGCCGAACGCAATGGTATTGCATCTTTGGCCGTACATGGGCGTACCCGTGCATGTATGTATAAAGGCGATGCTGAATACGCCACGATCAAGGCGATCAAGGCAGCGGTTGGCATTCCTGTGGTGGCTAATGGAGACATTGACTCTCCGCAAAAGGCCAAGCAGGTTCTGGAATTTACGGGCGCAGATGCCATCATGATTGGTCGAGCAGCCCAAGGTCGTCCCTGGATTTTTCGGGAGATTGACCATTATTTGCGTACTGGAGAAACGCTAGCCGCTCCGGAATTATCCGAAGTGCGCAGCATTTTGATGGAGCATTTGACAAACCTCCATCAGTTCTACGGTATGCCAATGGGTGTACGCATCGCACGCAAACATGTGTCCTGGTATTTGCAGGCCCATGACCAAGAAGGTCAATTTAGGCGAGTATTCAATGCTCTGGATGATGCCAATGCGCAAGTCGAGACATTAGAACACTATTTTGAAACACTAGCAGCTAACTAAGAAAGAGACATAAAGATGTTCGAACAAAATGTGACTTCTCCATTTATCACTAACGCTCATGTTCAGTCACAAGAGAAACCGCAACCACTTCGCGATGCAGTGAAAAAAGCTGTACACCACTACCTGAAACAGCTTAACGGTCAGGACGTACAAGACGTTTATGAGTTGGTTCTTTCTGAGCTTGAAGCACCACTACTTGAAGAAGTAATGACTTACACACGTGGTAACCAGACTCGTGCTGCAATCTTACTGGGTATCAACCGTGGTACACTACGTAAGAAACTGAAAAAGTACGGTATGAACTAATCTGTTCACAGCCGAACACAAAAAGCACCTTCGGGTGCTTTTTTGTTGGCGTCACTTTTATTGAGCGATTATTGTTGTAACCCGAACATTCACCTGCAATAAATGGCAAACAGCCAAAAGCAACCCCGTTTTTCTCAATCTCACTCACGCATTTTCAATCGTTTTCTGAGCCAAGTTAGGCTAAAATACAGCACTTCTAAGCTAGCCCTTAACTTATCATTGAGGAAACCTGAACCATCATGGATATACATCGTCCAATTCGTCGCGCGCTGCTAAGCGTGTCAGACAAAACCGGTATCGTTGAATTTGCCCGTGCTCTGAGCGAGCAAGGCGTTGAACTCCTGTCAACTGGCGGCACCTGTAAACTCATCGCCGAGAACGGCATTCCTGTTACTGAAGTATCTGACCACACCGGTCACCCGGAAATCATGGACGGCCGGGTCAAAACCCTACACCCGAAAATCCACGGTGGTATTCTTGCACGTCGCGGCCAGGACGAAGGCGTGATGGCAGACAACAACATCTCAGCCATTGATATGGTTGTAGTCAACTTATACCCCTTTGCACAAACCGTTGCAAAAGCTGACTGCTCCCTGGAAGATGCGATTGAGAACATCGACATCGGCGGTCCAACTATGGTTCGCGCTGCTGCGAAGAACCACAAAGATGTGACCATTGTTGTGAATGCAGCTGACTATGACCGTGTTATCAACGAGATGAAAGCGAATAATGGCTCAACTGAGTACAAGACGCGCTTTGACCTGGCGATTGCAGCTTATGAGCACACGGCGCAGTATGACGGCATGATCGCGAACTACTTCGGTAAAATGGTCCCGGACTATACCGAAGAGGCGGCCGAAGACACTAAGTTCCCACGCACCATCAATATGCAGTTCACCAAGAAGCAGGATATGCGCTACGGTGAAAACTCGCATCAGGACGCAGCCTTCTACGTTGAAAACGACATTGAAGAAGCATCCGTGGCGACAGCGAAACAAATTCAGGGTAAAGCACTGTCTTACAACAACATCGCAGATACCGATGCGGCCCTTGAGTGTGTGAAGAGCTTCTCAGAGCCTGCCTGTGTGATCGTCAAGCATGCGAACCCATGTGGTGTGGCACAAGATAAAGACATCCTGAGCGCCTATGACCGTGCCTTCAAAACCGATCCGACGTCTGCATTTGGCGGCATCATTGCTTTCAACCGTGAGCTGGATGCCGACACAGCTGAAGCCATCATTGCACGTCAGTTCGTTGAAGTGATCATTGCCCCTAAAATCTCTGACGCTGCGGCACAAATTGTGGCAGCGAAGAAGAACGTCCGTTTGCTGGAATGTGGTGAATGGCAAACGGCTACAACCGGCGTTGACATCAAGCGTGTCAATGGTGGCGTTCTAATTCAGGACCGCGACCAGGGCATGGTTCAGGCGAGCGATTTGAAAGTGGTGTCTAAGCGCCAGCCAACCGAGCAAGAGCTGAAAGATCTGATGTTCTGCTGGAAAGTGGCTAAATTCGTCAAGTCGAATGCTATCGTTTATGCACGTGATGGCATGACCATAGGTGTGGGTGCCGGCCAGATGAGCCGTGTTTACTCTGCGAAGATCGCCGGTATCAAAGCCGCCGATGAAAACCTGGAAGTCAAAGGGTCTGTTATGGCCTCTGATGCCTTCTTCCCGTTCCGCGACGGTATCGATGCCGCAGCGGAAGCTGGTATCACTGCGGTGATCCAGCCTGGCGGCTCAATGCGCGATGAAGAAGTCATTGCCGCAGCCGACGAAGCGGGCATGGCCATGGTCTTCACTGGCATGCGTCATTTCCGTCACTAATCGATGAGCGCGAAACCTTCACCGTTTCGCGCTTTTTGTTTGCGCTAATTTCCAGTATTGTGAGTAAAAGACAATCACAATAATGACAGTGAAGGAACTGACTATGAAATTTGCCATTAAATCTATCATCGCAGCAGGCATTTTGACCGCCCTGAGTGGCTGTAACAGCACCACTGAAAGCAGTGCGTCCAGCGAGCTGAGCTCAGCAGTGGCGAGCGCTGAACGTAAGGCTGAGAACCGTGCACGCGACCAGTATCGTCACCCGGAGCAAACACTGGCATTTTTTGGCCTTCAGCCAAATATGACCGTTGTTGAAATTGCCCCAGGTGGTGGCTGGTACAGTGAAATTCTGGCACCGGTTGTTAAGGGTCAGGGGACTTACTACGCAGCACACTTCCCGGAAAACAGCGAAGGTTACTTCAAACGTTCTCTGGACGGCTTCAAGAAAAAAGTCGCTGAAGATGCGCGCTTTAGTGAAGTCAAAGTCACTGAGTTTGCACCAGGCACACACGTTGATATTGCCCCTGCAGGTAGCGCTGACATGGTACTGATCTTCCGTAGCGTCCATAACTGGTACATGCGTCAGGGTGACGAAGGTGTGCTTGCTGCTTTTCAGGCTTTCAATAAAGCGTTGAAACCAGGTGGCACTTTGGGCGTTGTTGCGCACCGTTTACCTGAACACCGTGATGATGAAGACCAGAAACGTTCTGGTTATATGAAGCAAAACTATGTCATCAACCTGGCTAAACAAGCTGGATTCGAATTAGTTGCAAGCAGTGAAATCAACGCCAACCCGTTGGACAGCGCCAACCACCCGAAAGGTGTGTGGACTTTACCACCACGTTTAGCTTTGGGTGATGAAAAGGCCGAGCAATACAAGGCCATCGGGGAAAGCGATCGAATGACCCTGAAATTCAAAAAGCTTTAATAGGAATCAATTGCCATGAATATACTTGTCATTGGCAGCGGCGGCCGTGAACACGCACTGGCGTTCAAGGCTGCGCAAAACCCATCTGTAAAAACTGTATTTGTTGCCCCTGGCAACGCAGGCACGGCCCTTGAGCCAAAGCTGCAAAACGTAGCCATTGGTGTCGAAGACATCGATGCCTTGCTGGCTTTTGCCCAGGACAACAAAGTTGAGCTCACGATTGTTGGCCCTGAAGCACCACTGGTGATCGGCGTCGTTGACCGCTTCCGTGATGCGGGTCTGGCCATTTTTGGCCCAACTCAGGGAGCAGCTCAATTAGAAGGCTCTAAGTCATTCACTAAGGACTTTTTAGCTCGCCACCAGATCCCAACGGCAGCTTATCAGACCTTTGAAGAAATTGAGCCTGCTTTGGCTTATGTTAAAGCACAAGGCGCACCAATCGTTGTGAAAGCAGATGGTCTGGCTGCCGGTAAAGGCGTGATCGTGGCAATGACTGAAGCCGAAGCAGAAGACGCCATTCGCGATATGCTGGCGGGCAATGCCTTTGGTGACGCTGGTAGCCGCGTTGTTATCGAGGAGTTCCTCGAAGGTGAGGAAGCCTCATTCATCGTAATGGTTGATGGTAAGAACGTTTTACCATTCGCCACCAGTCAGGACCACAAGCGCGCTTATAATGGTGACGAAGGTCCGAACACGGGCGGCATGGGCGCATACTCTCCTGCTCCGGTTGTAACCGCAGAGATCCACCAGCGCATTATGGATGAGGTGATCACACCTACCGTTGAGGGCATGGCAGCAGAAGGCCACCCTTACACAGGATTTCTGTATGCAGGCCTTATGATTGCAGCTGATGGCACGCCAAAAGTGATCGAATACAACTGTCGCTTTGGCGACCCGGAAACGCAGCCTATCATGCTGCGTCTGCAATCGGATCTGGTGACCCTGATTGAAGCAGCTAACCGACAAGAGCTAGATCAGACTGAAATTCAGTTTGATCCTCGCGCCGCTGTGGGTGTGGTGCTGGCAGCCAAGGGCTATCCAGCTAGCTATCCGAAAGGAGATGCGATCTCTGGTTTACGTGTTACCTATCCGGAAGGTGAAAAAGTCTTCCATGCGGGCACTAAACAAGATGGTGACGCCGTCGTGACAGCTGGTGGTCGTGTCCTGTGTGCTACTGCGCTGGGTCACACCGTCACAGAAGCACAAAAGCGCGCGTATGCGCTGGTACAGGAGATTAACTGGGACGGTGTTGAATATCGTACCGACATCGCCTACCGTGCCATTGCACGCGAGCAATAAAGCACATAACGCAAAACCGGGTCTCTGACCCGGTTTTTTATTTCTCCCCCTTTCTTCACCTCTGTGTCACGCTTTGCTAGGATCGCCTATTTCAACCATCTTTAGGGGCGTAAAGATGCAAGGTACTCTACGTAAGATGCAGGCACAATTGAATTGTGCATCGGCACCAACCATAAACTATCAGCTGCCTGTGGGCGACGATCTGTTGCCATTGAACGAGCTGATTGGCAAGCGTCTGACGCTCACATTTAGTGGCAACATTTTCTGTTGTAATTGTGGTAAGAAAACCAAAAAGAGTTACTCTCAGGGCCACTGCTTTGTGTGTATGAAAAAACTGGCGAGTTGCGACATGTGTATCATGAAGCCCGAAACCTGCCATTATGATCAGGGCACTTGCCGTGAGCCAGAGTGGGGCGAAACACACTGTATGATCCCGCACTATGTCTACCTGGCAAACACCTCAGGCCTGAAAGTGGGGATCACCCGTCATACCCAGATCCCGACACGCTGGATAGATCAGGGCGCCACGCAGGCAGTCCCTATCTTCAAAGTACAGACCCGGTTGCAATCGGGCCTGGTGGAAGTGGCTCTCGCGGAATTTATTGCGGATAAAACCAATTGGCGCAATATGCTCAAAGGCATTAATCCAGAACTGGACCTTAAAGCATCCGCTGCAGAGCTGATCCCACAGATCCAGGCTAAGCTGGATGAGCTGGCTGAACTGTTTGGCGCCACAGCAATTGAGCGGCTCGATGAAGACGTGGTGGATCTGAACTTCCCGGTAACTGACTACCCGAGCAAGATCAGTTCTTTTAACTTTGATAAAGAGCCAGTTGTCAGTGGCATACTGCAAGGCATTAAAGGCCAGTACCTGATCTTTGACACGGGTGTGATCAATATTCGTAAGTTCACCTCATACGAAGTTTCGGTGAGTCTGGACTAGCGCATGCGCGGCCATTTAGCGGCCGCTGACCCGTCGTTGCGGGGGAGAGAGCTCATTCAGCCCCCGCTCTGAACGGTAAAAGTTCAGCCAGTCTGACTGAGGCAGTGGCCGGCAATAGTGATACCCCTGCATCGTGTGGCAACCCAGCTTTTGCAAAAACTTCTGCTGCACGGATTTTTCAACCCCTTCCGCCACCACATGTAAATTCAGTGCTTTGGCCATCGCAACAATCGCTGTCACAATCTCACTGTTGCCATATTCATCCGGTATTTTAGCGATAAAACTGGCATCGATTTTCAGAATGTCGATGGGCAGCTTAGTCAGATAGCTTAGCGCCGAATACCCTGTCCCAAAATCATCAAGCGCAATCGAGACTCCCAGATTTTTCAGCTTGTTAAGCATCACCTTAGCATCATGCAAATTGCTAACAAAACTGGTTTCGGTCAGCTCCAGCTCGACATAATGACCATCCAGATTATGCTGTTCCAGCGCTTTGGCCATGGTCATCACCAGATCTCCCTGACTGAGGTGACTGGCAGAAATGTTAATCGCGATGCGACGCATATCCAGCCCTTCATTCAACCATTGAGCCATTTGTCGACAAGCTTCGTTGATCACCCACTGATCCAATTTCACAATCAAACCGAGCTCTTCTGCCAACGGAATAAACTGGGCTGGCGAGATGGTGCCCAGGTTTGGGTCTTGCCAGCGCAGCAAACACTCTACACTCATGATCCGACCGCTCGTCAGGCAACGCAATGGCTGATAATGGAGCTCAAACTCACCGCCTTCGAGGGCGCTTTGAAAGCGACTCAACATAGACAAGCGTTCAAGCGAGCGCGCATTCATCGATGCTTTATACAGCTGGAAAGAATTGCGCCCCAATTCTTTAGAGCGGTACATAGCCACATCAGCATGCTTGAGCAGACTTTCGCTGTCCAGACCATCCTCAGGGTAGATTGCCGCCCCCAGTGATGCGGTCGCCGCCACATTGAGCTCACCCAGCGCAAAGGGCACACTGAGCTCACTTAGCACCTGATCGGCAAAGCCCACCACATCTTCCATATGCTCGACTTCGGTAAGCAGCACCACAAACTCATCCCCGCCCAGACGGGCCAGTGTGTCGCCAGGCTTAAGAATGGCTTTTATCCGCTCGCTAACCTGACTGAGCAGTTTATCCCCTGCACTATGACCTAGGGTGTCATTGACCTCCTTAAAGCGATCGAGATCTATGAACATCACGCTGAGCTTGTGCTTATCTCGCTGCGCCGAGGCCAACGCCATAGACAGCCTGTCGTAAAATAGCCGGCGATTAGGCAAGCCTGTGAGTTCATCAAAATACGCCAGTCGGGCAATTTTCTCTTCCGCATTTTTACGTTCGGTGATGTCACTGAAAATAGCGGCATAGAGCACATCATCACTGTAGGGTTCATTGATCTCAATGATGGTCAGCCACTCGACATACACTTCACCACTTTTACGCTTATTGCAGATCTCCCCCTGCCAAACGCCCTTATGTGACAATTCCGACCACATCCTTTCATAATAATCCTGACCATGTACGCCCGAACTAAGTAAGCTGGGGTTTTTACCCAGCACCTCATAATCCTGATACCCCGTCAACGCACTGAATGCAGGGTTGATCTGGATGATTTCGCCATTGGCCCGGGTGATCATAATGCCATCAAGCGAAGCATCGATGATGCGGTTAGCCAAATAGAGATTTTTTTCCGACTTTTGCAACGCCAGATCCCGCTGAGCCAGCACCTTTTCCAGCTCGCTACAGTAAGCGGTTTCTATCTCGGTCAGGACATTTTTCAAAGCCAGCAAGCCCATCACAGCATTTGAACCGGGCTCGCGGATCACCAGGTGACGAATTGAACGTGCCGTCATCAGACGGTAAGCATCGAACAGACTGTCTTTGGGGGTCATGGATTCCATCGGATAGCTGGCCAACTCCCAGCAGGGCATACGCCAGTCCTGGTTCAGGATCACATAGGCCACATCCCGTTGAGTGATAATGCCATACTCAGCCAATGCCTGGTTATACACCAACACCGCGGTGGTCTTGTCCCGGCGCATCGCATGAATCGCCTCGGAAATACAAGCTTGGGCATCCAACGTGCTGATCTGTGACTCGAAATGATCTTCTATGGGGCGAAAGTGCAGGTAGTGATCTAACCCCTGATTGCGCACAATATCAGACAGAGACACCACTCCCTGTGGCTGGTTGTGGGCGTCTTTCACCAGGAGATGGCGGATCCCCAGCTGATGAAACTTAATCGTGGCTTCACTCAACGTCTGACTGATCAGAATGTCATGCACCGGTGAGTTCATAATATTACCTATGGCAGTCTGTGCCAGACCTGTGTGCTCGAAATCCAGACTGACACAGTCTGACTCTGTCCAAATTCCGACGATTTTCCCGTCCTGCTCAATAAATATCGAACTGACCCGCCGCTCTCGCATCAGACTCAACGCATCATATAAACGCGTTGTGTAGTCACAACACAACAGGTTATTAGAA
This sequence comes from Pseudoalteromonas rubra, assembly GCF_000238295.3. Lineage (NCBI taxonomy): Bacteria > Pseudomonadati > Pseudomonadota > Gammaproteobacteria > Alteromonadales > Pseudoalteromonadaceae > Pseudoalteromonas > Pseudoalteromonas rubra. The sequence goes on along the minus strand of NZ_AHCD03000020.1, from coordinate 249,933 downwards.
TAAACATCTTTAATTTGCAGTTGACGTGTATCGCCCATCATAAGCACAGCCTCGCTTTCAGCCAATCTAATCGAGTATAATGAAGACAATTTACACAACCTTGACCAAGAACAAATAATGACAATAAAGTCTTACCCGTTCCTATTATGGTTAGACCAAAGTCTAGCTTATGTCAGCAATGAGACTGAATTGACCGAAATGTGCCATTATGCGGGCGCTGACGAGGGGATCTGTATCTATCCTGATGGCCAGTATTTGACCCGTTCAGGCCAACAGGTCCCAGCCCTGTCGGCCGATGAACTCACCCGATTAGTGCAACAAACCTTAGTGCAGGAAGGCCAATGTTGCGTGTCTAAACTCAACCAGTGCAGTGTTAAAGAGGCCTTCGAGTTGTTAGAAGATATCCGTTGATTGAGGTGGCTCAGGCTTCTGCCAGCGCACGGACATGACACTCAGCGCTGCGCCCCAGCGATGACAGATCATAGCCCCCTTCGAGATAAGAAATGATACCCAGGCATGAGTGTGCCCTGGCGAAGGCAATCACCTGCTCTGTAAACCAGATATAATCTTGCTCCACAAAGCCCAGTCCTCCCATATCATCTTCAAGGTGCGCGTCAAACCCGGCACTGATGAAGATAAGCTGAGGTGAAAATTCAGCCAACTTGGGTAGCCATTGCTGCTCCACCAGCGCACGAAAATCTCGCCCATCGCTGCCTGCGGGTAGCGGGGAATTCAAGATAGAATCCGTATTTTCAATCGCTGTATTAGGATAAAAAGGGTATTGGAATAATGAACAAAACAACACCCGAGGGTCATCGCGTACTATATCCTGCGTCCCGTTGCCATGGTGTACGTCGATGTCCAGCACCGCGATTCGATCCACCCCCTGCTGCTGAGCATAAGCAACCGCAATAGCCAGGTTATTGAATACGCAAAACCCCGAAGAACTATGTTGATTGGCATGATGTCCCGGTGGACGCACCGCGCAAAAAGCCGCATCCAGCTTGCCTGCAAGCACTTCATCAACGGCCAGCAAACCAGCCCCAACAGCACGCTCAATCGCCTTCATTGAATCAGGGCATAACCAGGTGTCACCATCCAGCTCGGCCAGACCAGACTCAGGCAAGGCCTCACACACCCGGTTAATATGCGCCTGGTCGTGCACGCGTGCAATGTCTTCCAATGTCGCCTTGGGTGCCGTTTTATATTCAATGGCCACATCTAACCCGGACGCCAGAATACGATCTGAAATAGCGTCCAGTCGCTCCGGACATTCTGGATGATCCGCAATCATTTTATGTTTACGACAAAGCGGGTGAGTGATCAATGCAGTGCGCATAGCAAAATCAGTCCTTCGTAGAGTCATCATTTAAGTGTATCAGAGCCGTGTGGAGCAAACCCTGATACTTTGGTGTAACCTGCTAGTTTACTCTGTTATAAGCGGCTTAGCTTTAAGCTGCAAGTTATGAAAATCAAAACTGAAGTCCGTAATATCCGGGTTCACCCAGGACATATTCGCAGCTTCGACCTGTTGCGATGGAGACACAGTAAAATCAATGTAAGCGTCTGCTTCTAGCATAGGGTGCTGCCACCTCACAACAAAGGTATTACCTGTATGGTGTTGCAGTTTCCCTTTCAGCATTGCGGTATGGGTAAAATCAATATATAGCTCACCATTGAGCTCTTCCACCACGACATCACCATACCAGGGGCTGACTAGCGTTCCTGTGTACACTTGGTTAGCCAGTGGTGGTTGCCGTTTGTCTAGCTTCACCACACCAGCATTACGATAGGCCTCTTCACGTTTTTGAGTATACTGTTCAGCCGCTTCTTTAACCCAGTCTGTGTCAGGCAAACCCAGCGCATCTTCAAAGACCTCATTAATTATGGCTGTCAGGGCCGGATAGGCCTGTTGATTAGACAGTACCACCACACCCAGTTGTTTACCCGGTATCATAGCCACCTGAGAGACCATGCCCGGGATCCCACCTGCGTGGCCCACTTTTTTATGGCCAAAATAGTCTTCTATCCCCCAGCCGAGTCCATACCCTCGAAACTGTTGCTGATATGCCTTACCCGCTTCGCTTGGCCAGCGCATAATAAAGGGTTGCCACATGTAAGCCTGCTGCACTTCGCGAAACAGCACATCGCCATTTGGCATTTTACCTGCGGCCAGCTGAGTCTTTAGCCACAGGCTCATATCGTTGGCACTGGAAGCAATGGCACCCGCGCCACGAAAATCCTCTAAGTAGTCAACAAAGAAAGGCGTGAGTTGGCCATCCCAGTAGATACTCCCGGTCGCCCTATTTTTATTCTCCTGGGGAATGCGTGAGTATCCAGCTTTTGAGGTATGCATCCCCATTGGCTTGAACAGCCGTTGCTCAATAAAATCTCGCCAACTCTGTCCACTAACTCGATGTACGACTTCGCCCGCAACCACAAACATCAGGTTGTTATAAGCATAGGTACTGCGAAAACTGCTCTCAATTGGTAAGTGTGCTATGCCTTCAAGCAAATCAGCCATGGTTTTGTCCGTATCAGGCCAAATCATTAAATCTCCGGCTCCTTTACCCAGGCCACTGCGGTGGCTGAGCAAATCAGCTACCGTCATTTCTCGCGTTACATAGGGGTCTGACAAGCGAAACTCCGGAATATGTTTGATGACTTTGTCTTCCCAATTCACCTTGCCTTCATCGACGAGTATCGCCAGTGCCGCAGCCGTAAAGGCCTTACTATTCGAAGCAATGCCAAATAAGGTGTCAGCATTCACCTTATCTTGGTGAGCGATATGGCGTACCCCATATCCCTTGCTCAATACAACCTCACCGTGTTCAACCACAGCAAGTGCAATGCCTGGTATGTGGAATCTTTCCATCGCTTCAGCGACTGCCTGTTCCACATCTGCTATATTCACGCCTGGCGCATGCTGCTCAGCCAACGCAGAAAAATGACTCACCGACAAAATCACGGCGGCGATCAGGCCTTTGCCAACTTGGTACTTCATGTGTATTGCTATTCCTTATTGATGAATGGACAACTCCCGTCGGGCCCTGTGATAATCCAAATCCAGGGTACATGGCTGCTTAGCAAGCAGCTGCTGATAGGACGCGGGAAATTGATGATATTGCACGCCCCGCAGCACATGCTCCAGGTACCAGGAAAACGGCAGCAGGTCGTCGTAAAATTGTTGTGTGAAGTAACAGTGCGCTGTTATACGCGAACCACAGGGGCGGACCACCTCGACACCTTGGCGCTGATAGCCCTCTCCTTCTATGCGGTCTAACTGCACGACTTCTTGCTCAGTTAAGGCATACAGCACCCCGTGTACACATGCCCCAGCACTGTCATCTGGTTCGATAGAACATTTGGCCGAGCCATCCTGACCAAGATGACGAAAGCCTAAGGTAAAACCTGGCAGGCGGGCGGTACCAAGCAATTGAGCTGCTGGTAAACGCGCCAACAAGCGCGCGGGGGTTAAATTTGATCCAAAAGCGAAATTCAGTATCTCTCTGTCTGCCATCATGACTCCCGGCATTATTTAAAGTATGACTCTGAGCGCCAGCAGCAGTAAAATCACCCCAATTCCGCGATCAAACCAATGCCCGGCGCGTTGAAAAAAACCACGGACAGAAGCTTTGCTCAGCACCATTGAGAGCGAAGAAAACCATAACCAGGTCGCCACGGCCATATACAATCCGTAGAAAAGTTGTACGGACTGCGGTGTGCCGGGATCAATCACCAGGGTAAACAAAGACAGGAAAAATAAGGTTGCTTTTGGATTAAGTGCGTTAACCAAAAAGCCGAGGCGCAGCGCCTGCAGTGCACTTTCCTGTCCCACCGTTGCAGTGCTGTCTTGCTGTGAGACCGGCTTCGCACTGGCGCGTAACGCCTGAATACCCATATACGCCAGATACGCCCCTGCCAGGTATTTAAACGCATTAAATAACGCCGGCGATTGCGATAACAACAACGCAACCCCAAGCAGGCAATAAGTGACATGCACCAATATCCCTAACCCCACTCCAGCGCTGGTCATCAGGGCATTGCGCCGGCCAAAGCTGATACTTTGTTTTAATACAACAGCAAAATCAGGTCCGGGACTGGCAACAGCAAAAAAATGTGCCAGCACAATCAAAACAAACTCATCCAGATAAGGCGACACGGCTGCGATCCTCAAGTGCCAGTAAAACAGGATCCGGAGATGTTTTCAAAATGCCCTGAAGCTGCTTAAACGCTTTTTTATACAGGCCTTTAAGGTGAGGTTTAAGGTGTTTAGCACCATTATATTGTGGCTTAAAATGACACACCAAGGCATGCACAAAAATCGTTTCCGCCTCACTGAGCGCAGCCTGTCGATTGGCATACGCATTATAACAAGAGCCACACCCCCCTCTGAAATGGTAAGCACTGTTACTCAACATCACACCAAACCCCATATACACAGCCAGCACATCAGCGGCAACAGGTAAGTGTTCCTGACCGCCGGGTGGCAACTTACCCACCTGATGAATCAAAATCATCGCCAGAGAGCCTGCTAAACTCGCAACCATATCCTGAGGCTGGTTGATTTGATTGGGGTTATAGGACAGCGCGATCGGTAAAGCTGGCTGCTCCAACACCGACACCTGCGCACCACGCAATCCACCACTGAGGGAAAAATTAGGAAAGGTCTGCTGCAGCGGCATTTGCTGAGGTGGCAGTAAAGCAATTGGCCAGTGCTGCAACCCGGCATAATCGCGCACCCGGTCAAATACGGTTTGTGCCATTTGCTCGACGCTGTTGACCTGATCCGGGAAGTCTTGCACGGTTGGCTCAACAATTCGGGTGTGACGGAGAAAAAAGTCGACGTCAAAATGTTCAACCGCCCAGCCAAACAAATGAATTAACTGCTGAGCCTGAGCGTCTTCCAGTAGCGGTTTAGATTTAAATATCGCCAGCATAATATCCTGTCTTTTGTATCAAAGTTTGCCAGTTCCGGGCTGTGTCACTGCCCACTAATCACTTGGCATTGCAAGAAAAGATTCATATCATATTGCCATATTAGCGACAAATACCCTGTGATACCATGCCTCATCTGATCATTGAACACTCTGCCCATCTGAATATTTCCGTTTGTGAGCTGGTCCGGGCCGTCCACCAGGGCGCTGAACGTACTCAGCTGTTTGATCCTTCGTCCATTAAAACCCGGGCAATTGCCTATAACGACTATCAACTCGGTGGAGGCCATCAAGGTTTTATACACGTACAAGCCCATATTATTACCGGCAGAACGGTCGCGCAAAAACAACTGCTGAGTGAAACGCTACTCAAAGCGCTGCATTCACTCGTCGATGGCGAGCAAATCCACCTCAGTGTTCACCCCTATGACTTAGACCCAGAGATCTACCGCAAGAACTGACGTATAATAGCCCCTAATTCAGAGCTGACCTCAGCTCGCCTGCATTGACCTGCGGGTCGTATACAATTTACAGAGCAATCACTATGAAATTCCCCTGCCGTTTAGATAAGTTTGTCAGCCACGTTCAGGAGCTGCCTCGCAGTAAAGTCAAAATCGGGATAAAAAAAGGCCTGGCCGTTGTCAATGGTGTCACCATCAGCAAAGCGGATTATTCCGTTGGGCAGAATGATCTGGTCGAATGGAACCAGACACCGCTGGTTTATCTGGGTAAACGTTACTATATGCTGAACAAACCCGCCGGTTATGTATGCGCCAATCAGGACGACCTGCACCCCACCGTTTTTGAGCTGTTGGACGAGCCCAACTTAAAAGATTTTCATGTTGCGGGACGACTGGACCTGGATACGACAGGGCTCGTTTTAATTACCAATGATGGCGACTGGTCTCATCAAATCACTTCACCAAAGAAACAGAAGTACAAAACTTACCTGGTTGAAACACAAGAGGCACTCACCGAAGATGCACTTGAGCAACTGCGCCAGGGTGTCGCACTGCACAACGAAAAAAACCTCACTCAGCCCGCCATAGCAGAGCAGCTGGATAAGTACGCGCTACGCTTATCTATCTGCGAAGGGAAATATCATCAGGTAAAACGTATGTTAGCTGCGGTCGGTAATAAGGTGGTGGAGCTGCACCGCGAAAACGTCGCAGGTATCGAGCTGGATACACAACTCGCAGCCGGAGAGTACCGCTTACTCAGTGATACGGAAGTTAACATAATTAATGCAAGGTAAAACGCTGTCACCCCCTATAGTGAGGAAAAATCATCTAAAATTACTGTTATAATGACCTTTTTCAGCTTTCCACAATACGGAATTCGTGTTAAATCATTAAATCAGGTTCTGCTACAGGGGCATCACGTGTTTTCATCACTTACTTTAAGAACAAAAATCATCCTATTTGCAGCTTCTATCTTTGTCGCACTCATTCTGGTGGCAATCGTGGGACTGCAATCCCTCAGACATGCAAGCGAAACAGATAATATTGCGCGGATCAATCAACTGATGAAAAGCACAGCCAATATAGTGCAACAGTTTGAAGGGTTTGTGCGCAGCGGCGCCCTGACAGAGGAACAGGCCAAAACACTCGCATCGCAAATTTTACGCGAAAATAAGTATCATGACTCCGAATACGTGTACGTGGTAGACAGTGAACTCAATTTCATCGCTGCGCCACACGACCCGCATTTACACGACACCAGCTTCAACGACTTTAAAGATGCAAATGGGAACAGTATCGGGCGCATGGTGGAGCGTCTGGTAGGCTCACAAACAAATCGTATTATTACCTACAACTGGACATCACAGCGCAATGGCACCGTTGCGGCTATGACTTCAGTCGTGCAAAAAACTCCTCTGTTCGGTTGGTATGTTGGCACCGGGATCAGTTATCAGGAAGTCGATGAGCGCTACTGGGATACCGCAAGCTGGCTCGCGTCTTTGTCATTACTTATCGCTGTCGCATTGACCTTTGCGCTGACCCGTTTTGGCTTGTCCCTGTCTAACAAATTAGGCGCAGAGCTGGATGATGTGCTCGACATCGTTCAGGAAGTCTCGCGTGGTAACCTGACCTCACAGATCCACAATGATAACGCCAAGCCAGACAGCATTCTGGCTGGCATGGAATATATGCAAGAAGGGCTAAAAGGTGTGGTTGGGGGGCTAAAATCGGTCAGCGATTCGCTCAATGAACAAAGCCACAACGGTGAAGCTCGCTCTAATGAGCTAGAGTCACTCACTCGCAGCCTGAGCGAAGAAACCCAAATGGTGGCCTCAGCGATCACCGAACTCACCGCCTCTGCGCAAACTGTGGTTGAGCATGCTGAACAAGCAGCAGACTCAGTGCAACAGGCAGAAGGCCAGGGACAAAGTGCCGATAAGCTCACCACCAAAGCTTCAGAAGCCATTGTTCTGCTGGAGCAGCAAATCGACAGTGCCGGCAATAATATTCAGGTGCTCGATGAAGAAGTGAAGAACATTGCCAATGTACTGAGTGTCATCCAAAGCATTGCCGAGCAAACCAATCTGCTGGCATTGAATGCCGCGATTGAAGCGGCACGTGCCGGTGAGCAAGGACGCGGGTTCGCGGTCGTTGCAGACGAAGTCAGACAGCTGGCACAACGCACCCAAAGCAGCACAGAAGAAATTCATACCATGATTGGTAACCTGCAATCTGCAACTCAGGAAGCCAAGGCGTCGGTTACGCTCAGTATCGCCACCAGTGAAAAAACCGTGACAATGTCAAACGAAGCCAGCGAAGCGCTGAAGCGCGTGGCTGAATCGCTCAGTGCAATATCGCAAATGAGTGACCAAATCGCACAAGCCGCAAAAGAACAGCTCGCGGCCGGAGAAGACACCGCCCATCGTGTGGTCACCATATCTGATACTGCCAGCCAGACGGCACAGGTCTCCCATCATGCGCATCAGGCAACCGACAGTATCACGGCATTAACGCATCAACTGGAAAAAGAAATGGCGAAATTTAAAGTTTAGCTACGTAGTTAATATTCAGATTTTCAAGAAGAAAAAGTGAAACGAACAATATAATTAACAATTAATTAAAGTTATATGAAAAATTTCATTTCACTTTTTCGGACTAGGTGGTAAATTTATTAACCAGAGCTTAATAGACCTTATGTTGTGCTGTATGAAATAAATCATATATGATAGGTCTTAAGCACACCCAGTTCATCTGGATTACGTTTGCGCGACATGCACGTAGTTTTCAGATGAATGAGCAAAGGCGGATGCAGTGCCTATACTCTAGAAGCTGACTAGCCAGTTATTGTAGTCGTTTTGGTTAGGCAAACAACAATGACATAAGGAACATCAATATGAAATCTCTTTCATTTACTGATTGCCAAAAAGTCTCTGCCGGTTCCAGTGTGTTACACCCTGTTAGACCTAAAGGCCAACAAACTTCCCAAAAACTAGAGACAAAACGTACTTCGACATGACAAAGGATTTATCGATTAAAGACCTACTACTACCATACGTTGTGATGGTAGTAGTCATTTTTATTATGCAGGATGCAACCTATGTGTTCATCCTCTCTTGTATTGCAATCATTTCTTTGGTTTTTCTGATCGGGCTGCGGATCAAAGACATTAATATTTGCGTCCTCGCAATGATGAACTTGTCATCCATACTGATAGAAAACCTGCTGTTTTCCACTGGGCTGATCAGCCTCTATTCAGACGAAGAAAATCGCCTGCTACAAAACAGCATTATATTCGGCCTTTCTATGGCCAGAGAGCTCCTTATTTTGGTGCTTCTCACCTATCGTGTAGAAATCACCAAATGGCTGTTCCCCAAACACCAGATCCGAGCCACCTTTGCAGACAGCATCATGCCCTGGCTCTACCTCATAGGTGCAGCTATCAGCTTCTTCGCACTGATAGAAAACTACTTCCGTAATGGTAAGGGATACGATATTACCTTCTTCTTTTACGCCTTTGAAATTACAGGCTATCTGATCTTTTCTACCATATGTGCCATGCTGGTTGCACTGACGGTGATCTCCTACAAAGAAGCCTACGAACTGAAAGTACCGACCATTAAAAAACGGAGTTAACATTCGAAAGGCAAACCTGTATAGTCCAGCGACAGGTTTGTCTTAATAATATCCAGGGATTTGATACATGGTCTTCGCGGTCCATTTTCGCTATCTCAATAGACCCTTGCTGATGGCCACCGTCACACTCAGTCTGCTTTTAATCATTCTTCGTGACGCCACTTTCTACGTTTTTTCAGCATACTCACTCTTACTCATTGGCTTGTTTATCATCGGAGTCCGACTGAGAGAGGTGAACCTGTGCGGTTTAACAGGACTGGCCCTGTTTCCTATTGTTTATGAAAACCTGCTATTCACCACCGGCCTGATCAGCCTGACGTCAGAAACACAGAATCGTCTGTTCCAAAACAGTCTCATTTTTGGTCTGCACTTGATCAAAGAACTTATTTTGCTGGTGCTATTGATCTACCGAATGGAGATAAGTAAACGCCTCTTTCCAAACAGGCATATCTATTACACATTTGCTGATACCCTGCTGCCGTGGTTATGTTTGCTCACCGCCATTTTTAGTTTTTTAGCCTTATTCGAAAACTATTTGCGTAATGGCAGAGGATATGACATCACCCTCTTCTTCTATGCATTTGAGATAACAGGCTATCTGTTTTATTCATCGGTGTGCGGCATTCTCTTAGTCCTCACCCTGCTCACCTATCAAAAACGACGCCTCATCGTGTATGATAGAGAAACATAACTCAGTCAGTATGAAAGAATGGATTATCCAGATAAATAGGCTGTGCCGTCGTTAAGAAGGAAAGGTCGAAATAGCGCGCCAGCAACTGTTCATACTGGCCGCTGTCTTTCAGGCGTTTCAAGCCCTGTGCCAGCTTTGCTGCCAGTTCAGGTTTTTGCTTATTCACAAAAAAGTAGAAATGTGCCGGATAAGACAAGTAAACACCGGGCAGTTTGACCAGTTCAGTGGCTGACTGTGCCGCCAGCTCAGAGTCTACCTCCACCACTGAACGAGGGAAATAGTCTGCTTTTTGACTGATCACCAAATCAAACATCGCCTGGTAATTCACAATGGGCCTGACCTTTAATCCATTAGCAGCCAGTATCTTAGTATCCGGCCAGTCATGTCCCTGAACAGCAACCAGTTTAGCGAGTCCCGCTTTACTCTGAACGGACTCAAAGCGCGTCAGTTGTGCACGATGCACCAGTAGCGCACGCTTGCCTATCAGACCATCAAAAAGTGGAAACTTAACCGCAATGGCGAGCTTTTCTCGCGCCGGACTCGACATGCTCCAGTGCAGGTCAACCTCCCCTTTGCTCAAAGCCAATAAGGTTCTCTGTTGATGCGGGTGGACTTTAACATGTTGGATATCAACCGGGTATTCAGCCGCTTTTAGTGATAAGTCGAGCAATTCGTAAAGAAACAAATCCCGGTCATAGAGGGGCCGCATTTCCTTTGCAACATAAATGGTAGACTTAGCTTCGGCCGCCACGCCAAGCAGTATCAGCATCAGATAAATAACCCGTTTTACCATACACCACCTAGCTCATATTGAATTGTCAGTCCTGTATTGTGCAATCAAAGGACATATCACCCTGTCCTCCAAACTACACCTAACTGCAACAATACTCAACCGAGATTGTGTTGTCGTCATTGGCTGACTTAAGTCGCTAAGCTGCTGACCGCCTCTAACCGCACGACCGGTGCACTGGGCTTGCGACGATTACAGACAAACAAATAACTATTGCGATAGCGCTTGGCCTCTTTTTTCGCATCGGTTGCCAATGCTGCAACCTGATGACTGTTGCTGCAAGATTCCACATCCGGCGATACCAGCCCAATGGATAAGGTCAGTAACGGTACAAATTGCTTCTGGCCTTCACGATTACTGGCCCAGTAACCCCCAGCAGCGACATGCTCTGGCGTAAAGAAAGCCTTAGACTGAGCTTCAAACCGCTGAATTATCTCATGACACAGGTTTTCAGCATCGTCGTTGTCAAACACCACCATAAAATCGTCACCACCAATGTGGCCGACAAAGCAATGACTATGTTTACACACAGCAACAGTCACCTCTGCCAGTAGCTTAATCACACTATCGCCACTGGCGTAACCATAAAGGTCATTGAACTGCTTAAAATGATTGAGGTCAATGTAGGCCAATGAGAATCCATGCTTAGCCCTTAAGCGCTGTTCAATGGCCTCATTGATAGCCACATTACCCGGCAGCATGGTCAGTGGATTAGCGTGTTGCGCATGGCGGATTTTTTCGTCCGTAATATGCTTAAGGATATCCCTTAAAGGCGCCAATCCCAGATAGCGCTCTTCCCGGGTAATGATAATATGACGCCGGATATCGAATTCATGCTCGGTGATCAGCTGACTGACACTGTCGAGTTGCTCTTGCTCATCAACAATCAACGGCTGCTTGTCCATTAACTCGGTCACTGGCTTTTTATCGAATAAGGCATGACCATAGGGAGCAGCAAACACTTCTGTTAGTTGGTCCCGGTGCAACAAGCCAACAGGCTGCCTTGCATCATTCACAACTGTCAGACTCATCAGTCGTTTATCACGTTCAAAATGTCGATGAGCATCAAGGCACTGAGTACAGGTGTGGATTGCAGCTACGTCCTTGGCCAGCCAGCCAATCGCAATGGACTGCTCAAATGGGTTATCCTTGCTGCCACTGTGACGATGCTGTGCCAGATTGATCATCTCCAGGCAAGGCTGTTCACTTGGCTTGGCCAGCAGATAACCCTGCGCATTCACAATCCCTAATTGCTCCAGCAGAGCGAGCTCTTCCATACGCTCAATGCCCTCTGCTATCACCGCGGTATTGGTTGCCTTAGCCAATTCAATAATAGACTTGAGAAACTCCCGTTTAACGATACTCTGATCGCAATAGTCAATAAAATAGCGATCCACTTTCACAAAGTCAGGGCATAATTCTGACCACTGCTTCAGCCCGGAGTACCCGGCACCTAAGTCATCAATCGCTATCGTGAAGCCCAGCTGGCGGTAATGCGCTATGGTCTTTAACAACAAGAAACCATCATCGACTTTATCCTGCTCTGTCACTTCAATCACAATGCGGCTGGCTGCCAGTCCGGCCTGTTCAACCAGGTGTAAGGTCTCTCCTCTTGGATGACGAGGATCCAGCAGTGCCTTTGGGCTGACATTGAGAAACAGCTTACCGGGCAACTGTTGCGCCACAAACTGTGTAATGGCCCTTTGACGGCACAACAATTCCAGCTCCGACAGTCGATCGTAGCGACTGGCTGCAGCGAACAAACTATCTGGTTGCTCCAACACAGAACCACGCTTGCCGCGGCTCAAAGCCTCGAAGCCCAGCACCTGCTCCTTCGCCAAGTCATAAATTGGCTGGAATGCCGTATAAACGGCTTTGTTAGCGATGATTTCATCCAAAAGGATCTGCGTTGAGTCCACTGCTCGATGACCAAGATGAGGTTTGATTGATAATCGAGCAAATTATCAATTTTACATGACAGTTATATGTCAAAAAGACGATTGTACCTAATTTGATGTTGAATCATTTGCAACTTGCTGTTGCTCTGTCTGCTCCTCCGCACGCTTAAGTGCCTGTTTTACCTGCTCAATATGTGCCATGACCTCGACCATTTCCAGCTCAGCTTCCAAATACGCTTCGTCGCCTGCAAGTCCCCCTTTTGCCATCACTAAAACCGTCGCAGGATGCACCACCAAATCTTTGCTATGGTAACACACCGGATCCGGTAACTCAGGCAACTTGCCATCGCCATGATAGTCTTGCGCCAGTGTGTCAAGAGATATCTCTGCCAAAGACGCTCTGAGCGTCAATACCGCATCCAGATAAGGCTGACACTGTGGATAAGCCTGGTTAAAGGCATCCAGAACTACACTGCTTTGCTGTATCAGGTCATCCGCACGAGCCTGGATCACCCCTGCATCACGCTGGATTCGAATGTCTGTCAGTAACTCGCTGGCTAACAGCGCATACGGTTCAATGCCACTTCCCTGCTGAGCAGATGTCGCAGCCTGGGCATTGGCCGCCTGCCCTGATGGCTCAGAGCACCCCAATAGCGATAAACAAATTAGTGCCGCCGCACATTCCTTCCGCATGGTATTTCCTCCGTTCTCACAAAAAAGCCGCGATACAATCGCGGCTTCCGTTAGCTAGTTGGCTGATTATGGCATGGCATCCAGATCGGCGCCTTCTTTTTCCACTTCAACCGGGATCAGATCTTCCTTACTCACGCCCATCGCAACCGCCACTGAACTGGCGACATAGACTGATGAGTAAGTACCGATGAATACACCGAATAACAAGGCCGTTGCAAACCCATGGATGGTTTGGCCACCCCAGACAAACAAGGCAACCAATACCAGAATGGTTGTGATTGATGTCACTAATGTCCGGTTCAGTGTCTGCGTCAGCGAGATATCGATGATCTCCAACGTGTCATCGATACGGACCTTGCGGAAGTTTTCGCGGATCCGGTCAGATACAACGATGGTATCGTTCAGTGAGTAACCTATCACGGCGAGGATCGCGGCCAGAATGGTCAGGTCGAATTCCAGTCCAAGCAATGAGAACAGACCCATGGTCAGGATCACATCGTGGAACAAAGCGGCAACCGCGCCCACTGCGAAGCGCCATTCGAAACGAAACGCGACGTAGATAAGGATACACAGCAGTGCTGTCAGCATTGCCAGGCCGCCCTGCTCTTTCAGGTCCTCACCCACACTTGGGCCAACGAACTCGATACGGCGCATTTCAACATTGCTGTCGACCTGCTTCAGCGCATCAACCAGTTGGTTACCCAGGATTTCAGCTTTCACATCATCACGCGGGGCCAGACGTACCAACACATCCTGACTTGAACCAAACAGCGTGACCGATGCATCCGGGAAGCCATTCTCTGCCAGCGTACTACGTACTTTTGGCAAGTCAGCAGGCTGTGAAAAGCCTACTTCTACAGCCGTACCACCAGTGAAATCCAGACCCATGTTCATGCCTTTGAACGTCAGGCTGAAAATAGATGCCAGGATCAGTAGCGCAGAAAATGCCATCGACACTTTTCGTGCCGACATAAAACGGATGGTTTCTTTAATTCTTAATAACTGCATGTCCGTCTCCTAGATTGAAAGCGAGTTAATTCGCTTGCCACCGATGACCGCATTGATCACCGCACGAGTACCGACAATAGCCGTAAACATCGACGTTAAGATACCAATGGCCAGTGTCACTGCGAAACCTGCGATCGGGCCTGTACCCACTGAGAACAGGATCACCGCAGCGATCAGCGTGGTGATGTTGGCGTCAAAAATGGTGCTGAAGGCGCTGTCATAACCATGATGAACGGCTTGCTGAGGACTACGTCCTTCACCCAATTCTTCACGAATACGCTCGAAGATCAGTACATTAGCATCAACCGCCATACCGACGGTTAGTACGATACCGGCAATACCAGGTAACGTCAGTGTGGCCCCTGGGATCATCGACATAACGCCCACAATCATGACCAGGTTGGCAGCCAATGCCAGATTAGCAACCAGACCAAAACCTTTGTAGTACATCAGCATAAATGCCAGTACAAACGCAAAGCCCAGAACAACCGCAGTCATACCAGCCTGGATATTTTCCTGACCTAAGCTAGGACCTACCGTACGTTCTTCAACAATTTGGATCGGCGCAACCAGTGCCCCTGCTCGCAGCAACAAGCTCAGGTTATGGGCTTCTGCTGGCGTGTTAATACCAGTGATTTGGAAAGAACTGTTCAAACGTGCCTGGATAGTTGCCACATTGATGACTTCTTCCACTTTGATTGGCGGCAGCGCTTTACCATTTTTGTCGACTTTACCTGACGGCTTGTATTCGATGAAAACAGTTGCCATCGGTTTACCAATCGCGCGTTTGGTAAAGGCACTCATTTTCGCACCACCTTTGCTATCCAGGTTGATGCTCACTTTCGGGCGTTGATACTCATCAAGGCCAGACTGTGCGCCTGTGATGTGTGACCCTTCCAATACCACCCGCTTTTTCACGACAACAGGATAACCGGCCTGGTGCATGATCACTTCAGAGCCTGGAGGCACGCGGCCCTGCGCCGCCGCTCGGGCGTCGGCATTTTGGTCAACTTCACGGAATTCCAGTGTTGCCGTCGCGCCTAAGATTTCTTTTGCACGTGCGGTGTCCTGCACACCTGGCAGCTGAACGATAATACGTTCCGCACCCTGGCGTTGTACGTTCGGCTCGGCTACACCCAGCTGGTTGATCCGGTTACGAATGATGGTTTCGTTTTGTTTGATAGCGTAGTCACGCAGTTCTTTGATTTTCAGCTCACTCAGCGTTGAGAAAAACGCCAGGCCGTTGCTGCTGTCATTGATAAACAGATTGCCCGGGTAACGCTTTTTAAGAAAACGCTCAGCCGCATCTCTGTCTTCATCAGAACGCATGACCACCTGAATACGGTCACTGTTGGCTACACGACGAATAGAGCGATAACGTAGTTTTTCTTCTCTTAGATCGCTCTTATAATCCTGCTCCATCTGTTCGAATGCTTTGTCCATGGCCGTTGCCATGTCCACTTCCATCGTAAAATGAACACCACCGCTCAGGTCCAGACCCAGTTTCATTGGGTTAGCACCTAAATTCTTTAACCAGTCAGGCTGTGCAGGCGACATGTTAATGGCGGAGATATAATCGTCACTCAGGGTATTACGCAGCAGATCCTGCGCCTTTAGCTGATCTTCAACATTAGTGAAACGGATCAACACCTGGCCATTTTCAAGGGCAGTCGATTTGACGGTGAGGCTATTGTCTTTAAGTGTTTTATTTACCTGGTCGAGCACACTGAGATCGGCATTGGTACCTTTAGTACCAGAAACCTGTATGGCCGGGTCACGACCATACAGGTTTGGTGTAGCGTATAAAATACCTACGGCCAATACAGCGAGCACAAGTAAATATTTCCACATTGGATACTTGTTTAACACTGGATCATCCTTATTGCTAGTTTATAGCGACTTCATTGTGCCTTTTGGTAGCACAGCTGATACCGCTGATTTTTGTACCGTTACTTCCGCCTGATCATTCAGGGCAATAACGATAAAATCTTTGTCTTCTGCAACCTTAGAGATTTTACCAACCAGGCCACCCTGAGTTAGTACTTCATCACCTTTGGTCAGCGCGCCCATCAGATCTTTATGCTCTTTTACACGCTTCGCTTGTGGGCGGTAGATCAGGAAATAAAATACCAGACCAAAAATCGGGCGTTGATACTCATCAAGGCCAGACTGTGCGCCTGTGATGTGTGACCCTTCCAATACCACCCGCTTTTTCACGACAACAGGATAACCGGCCTGGTGCATGATCACTTCAGAGCCTGGAGGCACGCGGCCCTGCGCCGCCGCTCGGGCGTCGGCATTTTGGTCAACTTCACGGAATTCCAGTGTTGCCGTCGCGCCTAAGATTTCTTTTGCACGTGCGGTGTCCTGCACACCTGGCAGCTGAACGATAATACGTTCCGCACCCTGGCGTTGTACGTTCGGCTCGGCTACACCCAGCTGGTTGATCCGGTTACGAATGATGGTTTCGTTTTGTTTGATAGCGTAGTCACGCAGTTCTTTGATTTTCAGCTCACTCAGCGTTGAGAAAAACGCCAGGCCGTTGCTGCTGTCATTGATAAACAGATTGCCCGGGTAACGCTTTTTAAGAAAACGCTCAGCCGCATCTCTGTCTTCATCAGAACGCATGACCACCTGAATACGGTCACTGTTGGCTACACGACGAATAGAGCGATAACGTAGTTTTTCTTCTCTTAGATCGCTCTTATAATCCTGCTCCATCTGTTCGAATGCTTTGTCCATGGCCGTTGCCATGTCCACTTCCATCGTAAAATGAACACCACCGCTCAGGTCCAGACCCAGTTTCATTGGGTTAGCACCTAAATTCTTTAACCAGTCAGGCTGTGCAGGCGACATGTTAATGGCGGAGATATAATCGTCACTCAGGGTATTACGCAGCAGATCCTGCGCCTTTAGCTGATCTTCAACATTAGTGAAACGGATCAACACCTGGCCATTTTCAAGGGCAGTCGATTTGACGGTGAGGCTATTGTCTTTAAGTGTTTTATTTACCTGGTCGAGCACACTGAGATCGGCATTGGTACCTTTAGTACCAGAAACCTGTATGGCCGGGTCACGACCATACAGGTTTGGTGTAGCGTATAAAATACCTACGGCCAATACAGCGAGCACAAGTAAATATTTCCACATTGGATACTTGTTTAACACTGGATCATCCTTATTGCTAGTTTATAGCGACTTCATTGTGCCTTTTGGTAGCACAGCTGATACCGCTGATTTTTGTACCGTTACTTCCGCCTGATCATTCAGGGCAATAACGATAAAATCTTTGTCTTCTGCAACCTTAGAGATTTTACCAACCAGGCCACCCTGAGTTAGTACTTCATCACCTTTGGTCAGCGCGCCCATCAGATCTTTATGCTCTTTTACACGCTTCGCTTGTGGGCGGTAGATCAGGAAATAAAATACCAGACCAAAAATACCCAGCATGATCAACATGCTCCACTCGCCACCGGCTGGTGCTGCGGCTGCCGTACTGGCATGCGCGCTAGACATAAATAAGCTCATAGCTCTTCCTCATTTAATTTTTATTGCAAACTGTTATTCGGTGTCAGCCAACGGCGGAACCGGTCTGTCACGTCGGGCATAGAAATCGGCCACAAACTGATCAAACGTACCGGCCGCAATGGCCTCACGCATCCCTTCCATCAGGCGCTGATAATAACGCAGGTTATGGATAGTATTAAGACGCGCACCTAAGATTTCGTTACACTTATCCAGGTGATGCAAATAAGCACGTGAGTAATTTTTACAAGTGTGGCAATCACACTCAGGATCCAACGGACCAGTGTCTGTTTTATGTACCGCGTTGCGGATTTTAATCACACCGCCTGTAATAAAGAGGTGACCATTTCGCGCGTTACGGGTTGGCATCACACAGTCAAACATGTCAATACCACGGCGTACCGCTTCAACCAAGTCTTCTGGCTTGCCCACGCCCATCAGGTAACGCGGTTTTTGTTCTGGCATCTTGTAAGCACAGTGATCCAGAATATTGATCATGTCTTCTTTTGGCTCACCCACTGACAAACCGCCCAGCGCATAGCCATCAAAACCAATATCTTCCAATCCAGCCTGAGATTCAGCACGAAGCTCCGGGTACATGCCGCCCTGGATAATACCGAACAGAGCGGATGGATTATCGCCGTGCGCTTCTTTCGAGCGTTTAGCCCAACGTAATGACAACTCCATGGAGTCGCGCGCTTCTTTTTCCGTCGCAGGATAAGGCGTACATTCATCAAAGATCATCACGATATCAGAGCCCAGATCACGCTGAACTTCCATCGCTTTTTCCGGAGAAAGCATGATCCGCTCACCGTTGACCGGAGACTGGAATAGTACGCCTTCTTCGCTGATCTTACGCATAGCCCCTAAGCTGAATACCTGGAAACCGCCCGAATCGGTTAAGATTGGTTTGTCCCAATTCATAAAATCATGCAGATCACCATGTTGTTTGATGATCTCGGTGCCCGGACGTAACATCAAATGAAAGGTGTTACCCAGGCAGATGTGTGCACCAGTGTCTTTTAGTTCGTCCGGCGTCATACCTTTTACGGTACCGTACGTGCCCACAGGCATAAATGCCGGTGTTTCAACGACACCGCGATCGAAGATCAGGCGGCCACGACGCGCTTTACCCTGTGTACAATCTAATTCAAATTTCATACTTACCTCTGGTCGGAAAAACAGTCCAACTTACTCTTAGCCAGGTGCAGCACCTGGCTATACTGAAAACCGTCCGATTCTACCATAGTGGCAATAATATTGGGGCTAAATTAGCACTTTAAAGCGCCGGGTCACAGAATTCAGGGGTTAAAACAGAAAAACCCAGCCTTAATGCTGGGTTTTTATCATTTACGCCTTGTTCTGCCTGGTCAGGAACATGGCATCACCGTAACTAAAGAAACGATATTGCTCAGCAATCGCCGTCTCATAGGCATGCATGATATGCGACTGTCCCGAAAAGGCACTCACCAGCATGATCAAGGTAGACTCAGGCAGGTGGAAGTTGGTCACCATGGCGTCAACCAGCTGGAACTGATAGCCCGGGTAAATGAAGATATCGGTGTCACCATAAAACGGCTTCAACTCATCCGGATGCGCTTTAGCTGCTGACTCCAGTGAACGCACCGAGGTCGTGCCAATCGCAATAACCCGACCGCCACGCTGACGTGCAGCCGCAATCGCATCAACGACTTCCTGAGGTACCTCAATATACTCAGAGTGCATCTGGTGATCATTCACATCATCCACACGCACAGGCTGGAAGGTCCCAGCCCCCACGTGAAGCGTCACAAACGCCATCTCAACGCCTTTGTCTTTTAACTGGGTCATCAGCGCATCGTCAAAATGCAGACCTGCGGTCGGCGCTGCAACAGCGCCCGGCTTCTCACCATACACAGTCTGATAGCGCTCTTTGTCTTCTTCTTCGTCCGGACGGTCAATATAAGGAGGCAACGGCATGTGACCAATTTCGTCCAGAATCGACAACACCGACGCATCGCCGTGGAATTTCAGCTCAAATAACTCCCCATGACGGGCAACCATAGTGGCTTTGGCTTTGCCTTCAAGTAATATCTCTGCGCCTTCTTTGGGCGATTTGCTGGCTCGTACGTGTGCCAGTACACTGCGCTCATCCAATACGCGCTCAACCAATACTTCCAGTTTACCACCTGTGGCTTTTTGACCGAACATACGTGCCGGGATCACTTTGGTATTATTGAAAATAATGAGATCTTCCGGATTGATCAAATCGACAATATCCTTGAACACTTTGTGCTGTAAATCACCAGTGTTGCCATCCAGTGTCAACAAACGACTGCTGGAGCGTTCTTTTTTAGGGTGGCGAGCGATCAGCTCATCAGGGAGTTCAAAACTAAAGTCAGCAACGCGCATAGAAGACCTCAAATTAATGCAAATAGGCGCCAAGTCTAGTGATCCGCCTACGCTAAATCAAGTGTTGAGGTAAAACTATGTAACGCTTGTCAGTATAGAAAAATAGCTTTAATCTAGTCGCTATTGTACGAAATTTCGCAGCTAAAACGTGCCGCATTGTGCCCCACGCATTTCCGGGCACGTATCAGGTGCGCAGAGCGAGACATATCACTGACTGAAAGGGCAAAAACTTGTTTACTTATTTCATGGGTTTAAGGCAGTAACACCATGGCAAAGCAACTCACACTATTGCTGGTTAATGCAGATCAACAAGAGCGCCAGCTGATCGTCAAAACCTTGTCCTCGCTGAATGTCTTTCGCATCGTTGAGCACAGTGATACGCAAGCGGCACTGGGTGTATTAAAGCAACAAGCCGTAGATTTGATCATTACCGGACTGAATGTCGGAAAAATTGATGGCTGGCGATTTTCTCGTATGGTGCGCTCCGGACTATTAAAAACGCCGAAGAATACCCCGATAGTGCTGACACCTCCCACCTATTGTGAGCGTATTGCCGAAACCACAGCACGCAGTTACAGCATAGATGCGGTATTGCCTCTGGAGCGTCAGGATGTACTGCCTCAGGTATTGGCAAATGTGTTATCTACACATCTGGAAAAAAGCAGTCGTTTAAACCTGTTATTGCTCGAGCCGGATCAAACCCGTGCCGATGAGATCTGTCAGCATTTGTCCCTGAACTTTACAACCACCCACGTCACCACCACCAATGGGGCACTGTCACAGTTTTTGCAAAATGAGTTTGCCATTGTCTTGCTGGATGCCACGGCAACACACAGTGACTCAGGTAAGGAGCTGGTCGCCAATATTTTGCAGCACAAACCCAGTCAGGCCATTGTAACCATCATAGACAACCGTGATGCCGACTATGCCGAACAACTGCTCTTGCTGGGCGTCACCGATTTTGTCCGGGCACCTTATGATCTGTCTTTACTCAGCAAAGTGTGCGACCACGCGGCCCGTCGTGAAGACTTTATGGTGAGTTACGCCGAATTTGCCGAAAAAGTCGAGCAACTGAGTCGCAGTGAGCGACGATACAAAGACTTGTTCTCGGCACACCAGCGCATTTTGCTGCATCTCAATACCGTGGTGATGGAGCTGGACACGGCAGGCGTGATCCGCTTTTTAAATCCGGCCTGGGAGCAGCTGGTGGGCCACAAACTCAAGGCCAGCATGCATACTAGCATGTTCGACTACGTACTGACTGAGCACCGGGAAAAACTGGCGACCGTCCTGACCAAGGTCCAGCAAGGCGAGCAACAATCAGCGCTACTTGAACTACAGGTGATGCAAAGTAACCACTGCCCAATCTGGGTTGAATGTCGTTTTCAGCTGATAAAAAACGTCACCAGTACGGCCACCATTACAGCAACCATAGACAATATTCACGAGCGCAAGCAGGCTGAACTTCAGTTACGCCACCTTGCCTTACACGATACCCTGACAGGACTCCATAACCGCTACTACTTCGATCAGCAATTAAACCAATTCTGTGAACAGGCTAAGCAAGACGCACAGCTTGAGCATGCGTTGATCTATATTGACCTGGACCACTTTAAAATCATTAATGACAGCAAAGGGCACCAGCAAGGTGACATTGTGCTCAAAGAGGTTGCGCAACTGTTTGGTGAGCACATTGCGGATGAGCACCTGATCTTCCGTATTGGGGGTGACGAGTTCGCGATTTTACTGAAACATACTCCTCTTCTGGATGCACATATGCTGGCTGAGAGTGTCTGTAGTGCGATTGAGCATCATCAATTTCATTCTGAGGAAGCCAGTTATACCATTAGCTGTTCGATTGGTTTAGCACAGATCACACATCAGAACAGTGATCCTAGTGAATGCCTTAAACAAGCCGACATCGCGCTGTATATTGCGAAAAACTTAGGCCGTAACCTGGTTCACTGTTACAGCAAAGAAGATGCGCAAAACAGCACCTTGCAAACCGGCCTGGAATGGGGACATAATGTTCGTCAGGCCCTGCAAAATAATCACATTGAACTGCACTACCAGCCAATTTGGGACTTTAAACGCAATCAGGTGGCCTATTTCGAGGCTTTATTGCGACTACGTATAGACGACAACCTGGTTTACCCAAACCAGTTTATCCCGGCACTGGAGTTGTTAAACGATACCTACCTGATGGATCAATGTGTGATCCGAGAGTGCATTCGCGCCATTGCCAGCCATCCCGAATTACATCAGGTCTCAGTCAATTTATCCGCGCAATCTTTCCTCGATGAACGCCTATTACCTCATATTCAGTCTTGTCTGGCGGAGTTTCAGGTCGCGGCCAGCGCAATCATTTTTGAGATCACTGAGTCAGCCAGTATCAACAACCTCAGCGCCACACAGGCGATGATTGCCAAACTTAATGAGCTCGGCTGCCACTTCTCTATTGATGATTTCGGCACTGGATTCAGTACCTTCAGCTACTTAAAACAGCTGCCAGCTCAACATGTTAAGATTGACGGTTCGTTTGTGCGCGACATGCTCAATGACCCCATAGATCTGGCACTGGTAAAAGCCGTGAATGACATCAGCCACTCGCTGGATAAGCGCTCAGTGGCTGAATATGTAGAGAGTAAAGAGATTTTTGATGCACTCAAAGAGATTGGTATTGATTATGGTCAGGGCTACTATATTTCGCGCCCATTGCCAGTCGAACAACTTACTGCCGTGCTGCAAACTATTTTATCTGAGAAAACAGCCTGCTAGTCTTTTTGTACAAAATTCGGCTAAAAATTAGCTGCCGATTGGGTAATTCTCATCTATAATTAAGCGTACATTTTGACGTGTCACTTTAAATACATGAAACACAGGTATTTACAAGACATTCAACGGATTTGGACACGTCTGGCTATGGAAATGGAGGAATCGCAATGGTACAGCTGTCTATTATATTGTTGCTCATATACGTTGTAATCGCCGTACAATGTTACCGAAGCGCAAGCCACAAAGGATACCCTAAACTATTTTTTACCTTACTGGGCTTAGTGCCTTACTTTAACCTGGTGGTATGGGTTTATTTGTTATTCTTACCTGACCTCAAATCAAGCCGCCAGTTGGGTTCTTTGGAGTCATAATCGCACTTCACGGCCCATTTCAGCACTGAACGTCTGACATGAAGGGCAACAGCCCTTCGTGCTTTTGTTACGAGTTTTTCGCTTCGTTACAATGCTGTGCAACAAACTCGCCCGCTTTGTCACTAAACAAACGAAAGTCACGAATACGTCCGGTAGTTTTGCGCCATAGCAAGCCAATCTCGCGATAGGCATCGGGTTGCGGTGCCGTAGCAACCATAGGTTTACCTTCCAAGATCCCGGCGTTGAGTGCCATCTGTGGCAAAAAGGTCACGCCGTTTTGATATTCGACCATGCTCAGCAAGGTATGCAGATTGGCAGCTTCAAACGGGTTAATACACGCACTGCGATTGAGATGACACGCACTAAGCGCATGATCGGTCTTACAGTGTTCCCGCTCCAGTAAAAAAACGCTTTGCTCGGGCAACACATTGAAATCATCCAGCTGCTCGGGTACCTGATAGTCGAGATGACGGACCAAAGAGAAATGGTCCCTGGCTATCACTTGAGTATGAAATTTCTCTGTCCGGTAGGGCAGTGCCAGCATGCCCATATCGATATGGCCTTGCTCCAGTTTGTCGAGTAAGCGATCGCTGGTGTCCTCTACCAGAACCAGTTGTAACTCAGGGAAAGCGTCTTTACAAAAGCGATATAGGGGCGCGGCAATAAAGCTGGCAATTGTAGGAATGATCCCCAAAACCAGTTTACCGGACAGCGGGTGCTTAAAGCTCTTAGTCAACTCCACCACACTAATGGTATCACCAATAATACGCTTAGCACGCTCGACGACCTCTTCACCCACATCCGTAAACATCAGGCTGCGGTTTTCACGCTCTATCAGTTGGCACCCCAGCGTTTCCTCCAGATTCTGAATGGCACTGCTCAGGGTTGACTGGCCAATAAAACAAGCCTCCGCGGCACGACCAAAATGCTGGTGCTGATGTACGGCAATTAAATACTGTAACTGTTTAATGCTTGGTAAGTTATTCACTTTTTATACCCACAAATAAAAAGACCCCAACACCAAAGGCATTGAGATCTTTTCAAGCTAAAAGTCTGTCCTTTCTGTTAAACGCCGAACGCGCTTCTCAGAATGTAGAATATAACAATAGCAAGGGCAGCGCCAACTGGCAACGTGATAACCCACGAAACCACAATGTTTCTGATCACACCCATGTTCAGAGCGGCAATACCGCGTGCCATACCAACACCCAGTACCGCACCGACTAAGGTTTGTGTGGTTGAGATTGGCAGGCCAGTGCCCGATGCAATTACTACGGTCGATGCCGCAGCCAGTTCAGCAGCGAAACCACGGCTTGGTGTCAGGTGCGTAATACCTTCACCAATGGTCTTAATCACTTTTTTACCCAATACAGCCAGACCGACCACGATACCTAAACCACCCAGTGGCAAAATCCACCAGGCCAGTGCTGCTTTCTTGGCAATTTCACCGTTGTGCTCAACGATGTTTACAACCGCAGCCAAAGGACCAATCGCGTTGGCAACGTCGTTCGAACCATGCGCGAACGCCATACAACACGCTGTTAATACCATCAGGATAGCAAACACTTTTTCAACGTTGTTGAAGTGCATTTGCTTATCCGCATTCGGATCAATCTTCAGGCGGTTGATGGCCATTTTACCAATCAAGCCAACAATCACGGCAATACCGATAGCCAATGCGTACCCTTCTACTGCACCCAGGTCAACACCGATGTGCTTCAGGCCCTTTTTAATAGTAACCAGTGACATCACGAAACCAGCCAGACCCATGTACACAGGCACATAGCGCTTCGCGTTTTCCAGCGGTTTGTCTGTGTCAAAAATCAGCTTCTGCGCACTCATAAAGATCAGGTACGCAATAAAGCCAGAGATGGCAGGGGTGACAATCCAGCTGCCCACGATACCTGCGACTTTACCCCACTGAATGGCTTCGCTGCCCACTGCGACTAGTGCAAAACCGATGATGGCACCAATGATAGAGTGCGTGGTTGACACTGGCCAGCCTAGCATTGAAGCCAGTAATAACCAGGTACCTGCGGCAAACAGGGCCGAAATCATGCCCAGTACCATCAGTTCAGGTACGTCCATAAATGGAGTTGAATCGATGATCCCCTTGCGGATCGTTGACGTTACCTCACCACCGGCCAGGTAGGCACCGGCAAATTCAAAAATCATCGCGATGATGATCGCCTGCTTGATGGTCAGTGCTTTAGAACCAACCGATGTACCCATTGCATTGGCTACGTCGTTCGCACCAATACCATAGGCCATAAAGAAACCAACTGCGGCCGCTATAATGATCAATAGCGTGCCATAGGATGCAATGATATCCATTGTAAAACCTTAAATTCTTAACTAATTGTGTGAAGGCAGGTGATGCACGCTTAACGCGCCAGCATCAGCTCCAGTCGTGAACCTACGCGCTCAGCAATGTCTGCCAGCTCACCAACCCACTCGATGATCTTGTATAAGAACATCACATCAATCGGATTGAGTTCACTTTCAATGCTGCGTAATCCCATACGAATACGGATCTGCATCTCATCGGTATCTTCCTCGATGGCATCTAGTTCAACGAGCATTTTTTCGACCAGTGCAACTTCGCGACCACGGAAACCAGTTTCCAGCAGTTCATCGAATTCGTTAATGGCTTCTGAGGCTTGTTTGGTCGCATCTACACAGCGTGTCAGATACGCCAAAAAGTCGGCTTGAATTGATTCAGGGATCTCCAGTTCGCGACCAATTACGCGTCCAGCGATATCTTTGGCTTTGTTGGCGATCTTGTCTTGGTGGGTAATGAGTTCCAGTAAATCTGTACGTTCTACTGGCATAAACAGACCACGTGGCAAGTGCAGGCGCACTTCACGTTTTAATGTATCTGCTTCTCTTTCCAGGTTACGGATCTGCACACGAAGCGCATCGGCCTCGGTCCATTCCCCTTTGAAGGCATGATTAAAGAACGGGATCAAGGTTTCACTGGCTTGATGGACGATCTTTATGTGCTCTTCAATCGGCTTAATAGGAGACTTTGCGAACACTCCTAAAAATGCATTACTAGGCATAACTGACCCTTAAATCATATTAATATGCATGTGCAGGGCGCAATTTTACAGTATTAAGCCAAATTGTGAACGCTTTTTCGTGTGAAGTTCTGATTAACGGCACAATGACGTTTAACAAACAGTAAGGTTGTCACGTTGATACAGCAGCCACCTGTTTGCTTAACTCTACAATAAACATAGAAAAAATAGTCAGATAAAGCCTATATAGAGATTGCATAATTTTGTTGTTTATATGCAGCTCCGGGCAGAATTAACTCGAACAAAGCGAGCAAATAGCTCGCTCATGTTCATGCCCGAACCAGATCATACTTCTTTTACAAAGCAATCCTGATAGCACGTTAACTCCGTGTGCATGGGCCCGACTCCCCCGGCAACCTGGGGCGTCATTTTGTCATTGAGTGACTTACTGTTCATCGCAAGTTGTTTCATACTTTTTTTGTTCAGAGCTAGTTTCATAGTTCATTCCTTCTATTGATTACTTTTTGCTCGCAAACAGTTATAAATAAAAAACAACACAGTGTCTACTATTGGGACTTGCTTATTTTTAGTACTACAGTGACTTTTCGATGTCTTCCTGAGAAGTATGGCGAATATCTTTGCCATTAACGAAATAAATTACGTATTCTGCAATATTCTGACAACGATCACCGATGCGTTCCAATGAACGAACCGACCAGATCAGGTCCATAATTTTAGGAATTGAACGCGGATCTTCCATCATGTAAGTCATGATCTGACGCGTCAGCGCTTCATATTCACGATCTACTTTGGCGTCTTCTTTATGTACCTCAAATGCACGCTGCGCATCCATTCGGGCAAAAGCATCCAGCACATCGTGTAGCATCTGAGAAACCAGGCGGCCCATATTTTCAACATTCACCAGTAAGTCTTGCTGATCTTTGGTGAAAGAGTCCAGTGCTACTTTCGCAATGCGTTCCGCTTCATCGCCAATTCGTTCCAGATCGGCAATGGTTTTCGCAATGGCAACAACCAAACGCAAGTCACTGGCTGCCGGCTGACGCTTTGCAATAATACGCGTACACTCTTCGTCAATGCTCACTTCCATGGCATTCACTTGATAGTCATTCTCGCTGACTTTGCGTGCCTTAGTTTCATCACAATGAGCTACCGCATCAAGAGCCAGATTTAGCTGTTGCTCAACCAGTCCGCCCATACTCAATACATGGTTACGAACGTTCTCCAGCTCTTCATTAAAGCGGCCAGAGATATGCTTATTAATATTATGTTCCATAGTCAGTTCCTAATTTGTTTCAACACTCGGTAAACGCCGCTATCGCGGCGCTTGCGCTGATTCCACAGTGTGCAGAGCCAGATGATTTAACCGTAACGACCTGTGATATAGTCTTCGGTTTTCTTCTTAGTCGGTGTTGTAAACAGAGTATTAGTATCTGAATATTCGATCAGCTCACCCATATACATAAAGGCTGTTTGATCGGATACCCGCGCCGCCTGCTGCATGTTGTGAGTAACGATCACCACGGTGTACTTTTCTTTCAGGTCGTTGATCAGCTCTTCAATAACCAAAGTCGAGATAGGGTCCAGTGCCGAGGTGGGTTCATCCAGCAATAATACCTCTGGCTCAATCGCAATTGAACGTGCAATAACCAGACGCTGCTGCTGACCACCCGACAGACCAAATGCACTGTCGTGCAAACGATCTTTCACTTCATCCCATAAAGCAGCACCACGCAATGAGCGCTCTACCACTTCATCCAGCTTACGTTTGTCTTTTACACCCTGTAAGCGTAGACCGTAAACCACATTCTCGTAAATAGACTTAGGGAATGGGTTTGGACGCTGGAATACCATGCCGACATTACGGCGCAGAGCCGCTACATCAACACTTTTATCATAAATGTTGGTGCCATTGAGGTTAATTTCGCCCTCGATACGACACGTGTCGACCAGATCATTCATGCGATTGATACAACGCAATAGCGTCGATTTACCACAACCCGATGGACCGATAAACGCCGTTACCTGACCGCGAGGGATCAACATGTTGATATTGCTCAGAGCCTGTTTGTCACCATAGTAAAGGTCAAGGTTTTTGATCTCTAACGCGGTTAGTTCCGGGCTCAAGTTTTCCAGATCCAACTTCTTGCTGGTATCTGCATTATTTACCTGTGGCGCTACTGTAATCATAAATGTTTACCTATTTAAATACTTTACTATTAGTGCTCTAAAGCTCTGAATTTTTCACGTAGGTGGTTACGGATCCCAATTGCAGTGATGTTCAGTGCAATGATCACGGTCACCAGTAAGAAGGCGGTCGCATACACCAAAGGACGGGCCGCTTCTACATTCGGGCTCTGGAAGCCCACATCATAAATATGGAAACCCAGGTGCATAAACTTCCGGTCAAGGTGAATATACGGGAAGTTACCATCCAGCGGCAAGGTCGGAGCCATTTTCACTACACCCACCAGCATCAGCGGTGCAACCTCACCGGCTGCACGGGCAACCGCCAGGATCAGACCGGTCATAATTGCCGGGCTGGCCATAGGAATAATAATACGCCATAAGGTCTCGGCTTTGGTCGCGCCCAGTGCCAGTGAACCGTGACGTACTGTGCTTGGGATACGTGATAGACCCTCTTCAGTCGAAACAATCACCACTGGCAACGTCAGGATTGCCAGCGTCAGTGCTGACCAGATCACACCAGGTGTACCAAATACCGGACTCGGTGCTGCTTCAGGATAAAACAGGGCATCAAGTGAGCCACCCAGCATATAGACGAAGAAACCTAAGCCGAATACGCCGTATACGATAGACGGAACACCCGCCAGGTTGATTACCGCGATGCGGATCATCTTAGTCACCGCGTTTTTAGCCGCATACTCGTGCAGATAAATCGCGGCAACCACACCAAATGGGGTCACGATTACTGCCATCAGCATAACCATGAACACAGTGCCAAAGATGGCCGGGAATACCCCGCCCTCAGTATTCGCTTCACGTGGGTCATCGCTGATGAACTTACCAATTTGCGACATATAGTGACCCAGTTTAGCAAAGAAACCCATGTCGTTCGGGAACCAGAAATCTAATACCTGGTATAAAGGCAGTGTTACTTCCTCACCACGCATGTCACGCACAACCACTTCATCGCGTTTGGCACCATTACGCAGTTCAAACAGCGTTTTCTCTAGCACTTTGTATTCTTCACGCAGCGCAGCACGCTGTGCTTCCAGGTCTGCGATGATTTCAGGCGTCAGTTCATTATCCAGCTGATAGGCACGCTCTTTAAGACGCAAACGCTCCAGCTCATAGTTAATGTGGCCAATTTCACCATTTTGCAGGTCAAGTGCCTCATCGTTCAGATCTACAGCACGTTCAACCATCTCTTCCAGGGCTTCTACCGGGTTGTCAGTGACAACCTGACCGTCGCGAATAACACGCTCAACGTAGCCGTAGAAGTTACCATTTTTAGTACGTTCAAAGACCGCTAGCTGCGCCGGTTTTGACTGACTTTGGATATCGGTGGACAGGATCCAACGGAAATCCAGCTCAACGTACTCACGGTTACCCGTTTTTACCAATAAGCGCTCGATGTACTCGCCTGGGTGATTAGAAAAATCCAGGCCCGTCGCTTCCAGTCGAGATTTAGGCACTAACTCTCTGTCGTAGATTTCACCAATGACGGTTTGTTTCTGAACCGAGCCTTGCAGGTGCATTTCCACCACTTCGGAAGGCCAGAAAAAGCTCAGCCCTTTCCACGCAATCATTGCAAGCAGACCCAGTACCGAGATCAAACTGATGCTGACCGCACCACCTGTCATCCAGATCCACGGAGATCCTGACTTAAACCACTGTCTTACCATGTCATCTCACTCCAGTTACATTGAGCTATATTTTTCACGCAGCTGCTGACGTACAAACTCAGCCATCGTGTTAAATACGAAAGTAAAAATAAACAATACAAAGGCTGCTAGGAACAGGATCCGATAGTGTGAACTGCCCACTTCCGATTCAGGCATTTCTACCGCAATGTTCGCCGCCAAAGTACGCATCCCCTGGAAGATACTCCAATCCATAATCGGTGTATTACCCGTCGCCATCAGTACAATCATGGTCTCACCCACGGCACGACCGAGGCCCATCATCACTGCAGAGAAGATACCCGGACTGGCAGTCAGTAGCACAACACGAACTAAGGTTTGCCACTGGGTTGCCCCCAATGCCAGAGAGCCATTGGAAAGGTGTTTAGGTACGCTAAATACCGCATCTTCAGCAATTGAGAAAATCGTCGGGATAACCGCAAAGCCCATTGCAATACCCACAACCAGAGAGTTACGCTGATCAAAGGTCAGGCCCAGTTCGTTAGTCAGATACTGGCGTACGTTACCACCGAACATCCACCCTTCAATCACATCGCTCATGGCAAATGACACCCAGCCAACCAGCAGGACAACCGGGATCAGCAAGATTGAATGCCAGCCATCAGGCACAAAGTGGCGGATGACTTTAGGTAGTTTGGTCCAGCCCAGTGCAGTTGCCAAAATGGCCAGTGGCAGCAATAACAGTAAAGCGACAATCGCTGGTAAGTGGCTTTCGATCAGCGGCGCTAACCACAGACCTGCCAGGAAACCCAAAATAACGGTAGGCAGTGCTTCCATGATTTCAACCGTTGGCTTCACCACACGACGCAACTCGCTCGACATAAAGTAAGCAGTATAAATCGCCGCAGACAGGGCAATAGGAACCGCAAACAGCATGGCATAAAACGCCGCCTTAATCGTACCGAACGAAATCGGCACCAATGAGAATTTAGATTCGAAGTCATCACTGGCAGACGTGGACTGCCAGGTATACGCTGGCTCCGGGTAACCTTCATACCAAACTTCCTGCCACAATGCCGACCAGGTTACTTCCGGGTGCTCATTGTGGATCTCAAACACACTCACCTGATTGCCGGTTAGCAATAGCGCTGCATTGGCACGCGGTGAAATCGCGAAGGCATCAATGGCCTGCTCGGCCACTTTACCGCGCCATAACTCGGCTTCACTGGTGGTATAGTAAACACCCAGCTCACCTTGCTCTGTGGTGGTAAAGAAAGTACGACGATAAAACTCACTGTGCACTGTCATGTGCTTACTCTTATCGCTGTCAAAAGCACGAATTTTGGCAAACTCACGGCCATCGTCCGTGTTCACTTCAAACCACTGCGACACTTCGCCATTGTCGTTTGCCAGCATCAGCGAGTTGGCACCTGCCAGCAACGCCATGCTGACCAGGTTGGCATTTTCTTCGTTGGCAGCCAATAACTGGAATTGCTTCACATCGTCCGCAAAGCGGGTGTCAAAGATATAAATCTGATTTGCAGAACGTACAAAAGTACGCGTTGTGTCTGGCGAAATAAGCAAATCGTCAATGCGACCTTCAATAGGTAATTCTGTGCGCGTTACCTGCCATTCCATTTCACCCGAGAACATATTTTCTTCGGCCGCAAACGATGCGAAGATCACACGCTTGTCGGCTGTCAGTGCAACCACGGCAGTTTTGTCTTCGTAATGACTGAAGGCAAACTTTTTCAGTGCCTGGCGCTGTTCATCAACCAACAACTGTTGACCATCCAGCGGATAACCCAGACGTGGCTTCATCACACGCTGATTACCCGGAAAAGTCACCACAAAATTGGGCTTAAGGATTTGCACCTCACCATTATCAAGGCCGTACGCGTACTGGCCTAAAAATGGTGCGCTTTTCGCGAAGCTGGTGATCTGGCCATCAAGCTGTGTTTGCAAAGTGCTCAGCAGCGCGCCCGTGTTGTCGCCTTTTACCTGATAAAAATCAACCTGACCGGTGTTGTCCAGCAGATACGCAATCTCTGTTTGCTCTTCTACACCCAGCGCGAAGTAGCGCTTCTCGGCAGACAATGCAATATCAACCCGTTTTTCGACCTTAGCGGATTCGAAGATAGGCTGTACTACATAAAGCAAATAGAAGAATATCAATAGCAAAGCGACCAATACCATTACCCCACCTGAGGTAATGCCAAACTGGGCAAAGCGGTCCTTTAAGAGACGGCTTCTATCCGTTTTAAAGGATGGTTTTTGCGGATTGGAAGTCATCAAAATACCCTTTCATAATCAAACTGCGGCGCATTATATTTCATCAAGATGACAGTTGTGTTACACCTCAATCCAAGTCTGCCCGCTTTTACAGACTGGCTGTGATTCTGTACTGTCCTTGGCGTACTTTCTCAGTCTGACCGCATCAAACCACAGCCAAACCGTCCCCAACTTTACACCAAAGTCCCGATATTGCCTCGAAAAAAATCTCCCATACAGTCAGAAAGGCACCGCACGGGGCGTCGGGAAATAATGGTATTACTTGCTGTCAAAGGAACTTAACACCCGAAGTAAGGTCTGGATTACAGTGACACCGGTGATTTTTGCATTTTTTTACATTGTATCCATTATCGGAAGTAGACAAATAAGTTTCATTTACTAGGCTTATAGAGCGATTATTCGCTTTCATTCAGGGCTTAGATACCGAGCCACCAATAATAAGAGACATGTGATATGAAGCAGTTAGTACTAACACTTATAGGCAAGGACCAACCAGGTCTCGTTGAAAGGGTTTCCTCAACCATTCTTAACCATCACGGTAACTGGCTAACCAGTAACTTAAGTCACTTCGCCGGACAGTTTGCAGGGATAGTACAGGTTGAAGTAGCAGAGGAACACTTGCAAGAGCTGCAAAACGCCGTACTTGATATCCCGGAGCTGGAGGTGCGGATTGCCAATGGCGAACAAACCGACAGCACGGAGCCGGAAACATTAAATCTGGTGATCACAGGCAATGACAGACCTGGCATTGTACAGGAGCTGGCAGCTGTGATCCGACATAAGGGGGCGAATATTACCCACCTTAACTCTAAACAACAGAGCGCACCAAATTGGGGAGTACCGATATTTAGCGCATTTGCCACCGTCAGCTTGCCTGCTGGCATGCTAAAAGACAACGTTGTCGAAGCGCTTGAAGCGATCACCAGCGATCTGATCGTGGACGTCGAACAACCTTAACGGCGTTATCCGGTAAGGTCATTACTGTACCTTACCGGCCATTCTCCCTTTGTTCTTTTAATGTACAGACACTTTGATATCAAACAAAGCAAACCAGGCAGTTTGGTCTACACTTTGTTGATAATTTGGTGACATGACAGCGCATGTCATATAAGTGTCACACTACCGACATATTCTACGCGCAGCTTTAAATTACCATGGACAGAAAGATGCAGGCATTATCTAACGATCCCATTACCATCAGCTACTTTGCCAAGGAGCTGAGCTGGCTCTCTTTTAACGAGCGTGTGCTTCAGGAAGCCAAAGACAAAAGTAATCCAATTATTGAACGGATCAGATTCTTAGGCATATTTTCCAATAACTTAGATGAGTTTTTCCGTGTCCGTGTTGCCGACGTAAAACGTCGTATCTTATTAAGTAACCTGCCCGATACGGACTTTGACGAAGACGAAGCCCTGCTCAACCAGATGAACAAGAAAGTACTGGAACTGGGCAAAAAGTTCTCACACATTTATGATCAGATCCTGATTGACCTGAACGAGCACAACATTCATATCAAAAAACCAGCTGAGCTGTCGGATTTTCACCAACAGTGGCTGGCAAAGTATTTTCAGGATCAAGTGCTACAGCACATGTGTCCGATTTTGCTTAGCGAGAGCAAGGATTACTCTGATCACATCAATGATGCGTTAACCTATCTGTTTGTCGAAATGCGCGGTGACAAGCAACATCACGCTTTGCTTGAGCTTCCCACAGATCGCCTGGAACGCTTTATTCTGTTGCCACCGGAAAAAACCCGTCGTCACAAAACCATTGTCATGCTCGATGAAGTCGTACGCTTCT
Organism: Pseudoalteromonas rubra; assembly: GCF_000238295.3. Lineage (NCBI taxonomy): Bacteria > Pseudomonadati > Pseudomonadota > Gammaproteobacteria > Alteromonadales > Pseudoalteromonadaceae > Pseudoalteromonas > Pseudoalteromonas rubra. The sequence goes on along the minus strand of NZ_AHCD03000020.1, from coordinate 215,803 downwards.
TCCTTAACGAGGTGTTCAGAAACTTTCTGAGTTTTGACAGCATTGAAGGTTATGAGATAAAACTGACCCGGGATGCCGAGTACAACCTCGACGACGAAATTGAAGAAGGTCTGCTGGATAAAATGTCAAAGGGTCTCAAGCAGCGTCTATATGCCGAGCCGGTGCGCCTGACCTATGACGAAGCAATGCCAGAAGAAATACTCAAGGTGATGAAAAAACGCCTTGGCGTGACCAGTCAGGATACCCTGAACCCGGGCGGTCCATACCGGAATTTCCGCGATTTCATCGGCTTTCCTAACGTCGGCCGTGGCTATCTGGAAAATAAACCTCTGCCACCTCTGCAAAGTGAAGCCTTCAACGCACACCAAAGCATCTTTCGGGCGATCTCAAAACAAGATATTTTGCTTTATTATCCCTATCACACGTTCAATCACATGCTTGAATATGTGCGTCAAGCCGCCTTTGATCCCAAAGTGACTCAGATCAAGGTCAATATTTATCGTGTCGCATCTCGCTCAAGATTGATGTCTTCGCTGATCAATGCTGCCAAGAACGGTAAAAAAGTCACCGTGATGGTTGAGCTCAAAGCCCGCTTTGATGAACAAAACAACATTGAATGGGCGAAAATGCTCAGCGACTATGGCATCAAGGTCATGGTCGGGATCCCGGCACTAAAAGTACACAGTAAACTGTGCGTGGTACATCGCAAAGAGAAGGGCCAGATAGTGAAGTACGCGCACATCGGAACCGGTAACTTCCATGAAAAAACAGCGCGTATTTACACCGACTTTAGCTTATTCACAAAACACCCTGAGATCTGTGATGAGTGTGACGACGTGTTCAAGTTTATCGAAAGCAGCTACCGGCCCTTTAACTTTAAGCACCTGATGATTTCTCCGCTCAATGCACGAGAGAAAATTCTGGCTCTGATTAATCAGGAAAGCAAAAATGCTCAGGCAGGTAAAACGGCCAAGATCACCGTCAAGGTTAATAACCTGGTAGACAAAGAGCTCATAGACGCCTTGTACAATGCGTCGATGGCAGGCGTGAAAGTCCGCATGATCATTCGCGGCATGTGTGCCCTGGTACCTGGATTACCCCGCTTTAGTGAGAACATCAAAGTGATCAGTATTGTCGACCGCTTTTTAGAACATCCCAGGGTGATGGTCTTTGAAAATGCCGGTGACCCACAGGTCTACATTTCTTCTGCCGACTGGATGACCCGAAACCTGGATCACCGGGTTGAAGTGGGTGCGCCTATCTATGATGAATCACTCAAGCAACTGATCATCGATATTCTTGAGCTGCAATTCAAGGACAGGGCCAAAGCTCGGATCATTGACAGCGAACAGAAGAATCTCTATGTTCGTCGCGGTAATAAGAAGAAGATCCGCTCCCAGATAGCTATCTATGACCATCTGAAAAAGTGGGAAAGTAATCAATCCAATACATAAGGGCAGCTTTATGACCACATACCCTTCCATCGCGGCCGTTGATTTAGGCTCGAACAGTTTTCATTTAGTCGTCGCGCGGGAGGTCGATGGTCGTCTGCAATTGTTGCACAAAGAAAAGCAGCGTGTGTTTCTGGCCGCTGGTCTGGACGAACAGTTCAACTTAAGCGAAGAAGCCATTGAGCGGGCGCTGCATGTACTGCAACAATTTGCTGCCACTTTACAGGATTTCGATAAGCACAGCGTACAGGTTGTCGCGACCTACACGCTGCGCAATTGTCGCAATATACGCGACTTTCTGGCCCGAGCAAAAAAAGTATTTCCTTTTAAAATCAATGTCATTTCTGGTCAGGAAGAAGCCCGCCTTATCTATCAGGGTGTAGCAAACCACATTCATAGTGAGGACAACCGCCTGGTCATTGACATTGGTGGTGGCAGCACCGAACTTATCATTGGCAAGCACCTGGATCACAAATTACTCACCAGTCGTAATATCGGCTGCGTCACACTCAGTAACGGGTATTTTCAAGACCTGAAAATGACAGCCAAACGCTTTGCCAAAGCCGAAATTAAAGCAGAACAAAACATTGAGGCCATCTCCGCCAGCTACCGTAAAGCCGGTTGGCAAACCTGTATCGGCACCTCCGGCACCATCAAAACCTTATGTGCCATTGCCCAGGAGCTATTTGCCCAGGATACTCTGACCCTGGCTGTGCTGGAGCAGATAAAACAACGCCTGATTGAGGCTGACTCACCCCAAACACTCAACCTGAAGGCGTTACCCGATGAGCGTTATGCCAGCATCGCCGGCGGCCTGGCGATTCTGATCGGAGCATTCAGACAGCTCAATATTGACGAGCTCACCTATTGCGATAACTCATTGCGTGAGGGTCTGCTACAGGAGATGGCGCAAAATGATGAGTTTGATATTCGCACCCGCACCATCAGTGCAGTCGGTGATCATTATGCCGTTGATAAGCAACATGCTGAACATATCTGCGAGACACTTAATCAGATGGTCGACATGGCACGCCAGAGCTGGGCACTCAGTGAATTCGACCTGCAAATGCTACGCTGGGCTGCCAGATTACACGAAGTGGGATTAGCGATTAACTCTTCAGGGATCCACAAACACAGCGCTTATATCGTCCTCAATGCACAGCTGCCCGGTTTTACTCAGGAGCAACAGCAGCTGCTGGGCACCCTGATCCGTTTTCATCGTAAGAAAATCAAACGCGCTGAACTGTCAACTATGGTCGAGGCCGATCTGACCCATTTCGCCCGGCTGCTGACCTTACTGCGACTGGCTATCCTGGTACACCAGAAACGACAAATCGATCAGGTTGCCAAATTCACGCTAGAGGCGATGGACGACAGCTTACTGCTTACATTCGAGCCTGACTGGCTCGCCCAACATTCGCTGTTTGTGGCAGATCTTCAACAGGAACAAGCCTATTGGAAAACCCTCAATATGACGCTGATGTTCCCCTCCGTGGGCTAACCCGATCTACGCCCGCTCTGCGGGCTCAGGCGACTTCTTCTTTTACCACAGCGTAAATTTCATCAGCATAGACGCGGCTGTCCAACGCCAGTGAGAAGAGAAGTTCAAGACTGGACGCCGGGCGGATCGCATTGAGGATCAGCTCAGCTTCCTGAATATTATTGCGCTCAACTTCAATCGCCAGGCGTAATGCCCCCCCTATCAAGCCTTTGTAGCTCAATAACGCACTGCTGAGATCGGGATCCAGTGAAAACTCATCGACAATAACCGATAACTCAACATCCAGCACCGCATCTAGCACCGACATCAGACCAATCAGGTAGCCTTGTTGTGCCATTTCATCGCCGCCTGGCAGCAAGAATTGTTCAAGAAACTTCGCCCGTGCCAAGCCAAGCTTAGTCAGTTCACTGGGCTTATCTGCCCCCAGCTCACTTAAAGCCAGTACTTTGACGAACTGGCGGATCGCATCCTCCCCCAGATAGACCACCGCCTGGGCAATCGAGCGGATCTCAATTTTATCTTCCCCGGCTTTGGCATTGGCCAGTTTTAGCACCCGCGCTGTCAGGCTGAGATCTTTGGCAATTCTTTGCTGGATTTCTTTGAAACACAGGGATTTTTTGGCCGTACAACGTAATAAATCAAGCACCACCAGTTTCGAGGGCTCGACATTACCGTGATTGAGCATTTCGGGCACCGCAAAGAAGAAGCCCTGAAAGTAATCAGCCCCGGCACTTTTAATAAAACTGTAGTGCTCCAGGGTTTCAATACGCTCAACAATCACTTTGGTAGTGGGAAAACGTCGCTTGAGCTTTTTCAGCATCATAGTGGTTTTAATCACCGGCTCAAGTACTTCGATCTTGATATAATCCATCAAAGGCAACAAGACTTCCCAGCGCTCGTCACCGTCGTAATCATCTAACGCAAAGCGATATCCTAACTTTTTCAGTTTAGTGACTGTCATCACCAGTTCGTCCAGATTGGTTGAACGTTCAACGATTTCAATCACGAGCCCCTGCGGCCGAAGTAACTTAGGAAGCTCCTGAAGTAAGGTTTCATCTGATAAGTTGATAAATGCAGGCACGCCTGCGGCAAGCCGTTCTACACCAATAAAAAGCAGAGAGTTAAAAAACAACCGTCCTGTCGCTTGGCCATCACTGACCCCGATTGGAAAGGCATTATTATGTGAGTCCCGATACAACAATTCATAGGCAGCCACGCTCTGTTCACGATTGAAAATGGCCTGGCGTGCAATATATTGCACCGCGTCTTTTTTTGACTTGGCAATATGACCGCTCATTAACATCCTTAACTCTTGTACTTTAAAGGCTTCCATTGTCCCAGCATATGAAAACTCACGCCCCTGAGCAAATTATTTCCTCACTACTTTGGAGAACATGAAAGTGTGCATCAGGCAGTTGCCGGGACAGCCTCTCTTTTACTATCATAGGTCTTATGAGTTTTACACTTATTTCGCCTTTTTGCATCCTGCTTTTACTTACTTCGTGGCTTTTATCTGGCCAGGACGTCATCGCTGCGCCTGTTGACCAGCACACTGACACACCCGCCACCCGCGAAGCGGTCACCTTGAAATACAGTATCAGTGGCTCAGGCACCTTCTACCCCTACTTCACCAACGACCCACAGCACCCAGGCATACTGCCTGATTTAGTGACACGGATCCTCACACAGTCGGCACTTGCGGGCGAAAATATCGTGTTACCCGCCAAGCGTACTAACCGCTACCTGGAATCAGGCAAAATTGACTTTGACCTGATCAGCCCGGCCTGGCTAAAAGCATCACAGCTCACGGATCCGCAGTTTGTTTTCTCTGACGCCATGCTGCTCATTCGTGAGTATGTGGTGACACGTGCCGCCACGACCCCGGTAAACAGTTTAGCGGGTCGCATGGTGGGCACAGTACGAGGTTATTATTACCATGATGACGATGAGTTTGTCCGGGCTGACTTTGAATCGGAACGCGCCCTGCTCCAGGCGCTAAAAAAAGGGCGGATCGATATGGCCATTATAGGCGATCTGCCCGCTCAATATTGGTCTGCTCAGGATAAAGTGACGCTGCATTTTAACCAACTGCATTCACAGGGTACCTTGCACATTCGCCTGCGTGCTGAACACGCTCACCTGTTACCTGTGCTCAACAGGGCGATCCAGACATTGCGCGACACCGGGCAAATCACCCGGATCGAAACCGATTACCTGCAACGCATTGCCAGCGAGCAGGTACCGGACAACGAGTAGAAATTATTCTGCCACCAGCTGTTCGCTACGGAAAAACCCCGTTTCTGAAGACAGGTGCTGAACAAGCTCAGGCAGCACTTCATCCATCGTCGCTTTAAGGGTCCAGGGTGGATTGATGACTATCATGCCTGACGCCGTCATACCCCGCTCTTCAGTATCGGCTTCAGTGGCCAGCTCAAACAGCTGAATATTCCGTACCCCGGATTCAATCAGGGTTTGCTCCATATGATCGATCCGGGCTCGCTCTACCACAGGATACCAAATCATATAAGTACCTGACGCAAAACGTTTATGCGCTTTGATGATTGAGCGAGCAGCCACCTCATAATCCGACTTTATTTCATACGGCGGGTCCATCAGCACACAGGCACGACGAGATTGAGGCGGTACCAGTCCCATCAGGCCTTTAAAGCCATCTTCGCCTTTCACACGCAAAGAACGCTTATGCCCGGTATTTTTTTCCAGCAGCTTCAGATCCTGCGGATGGAGCTCGAAAAACCAGCCTTTATCCTGTTTACGCAAAAACTGCTCAGCGACTTTCGGTGACCCAGGGTAATACGCCAGCGTGTCCTGGTTCAGCGACTTGACGACATCCACATAATCGCGAATGGCATCGACCTGACCGGCATACGCCCACAACTTGGCAATGCCCTGTAAATACTCTTGTGTCTTTTGTGCATCTTTGGCCGCCAGTTCAAACAGCCCGGCACCTGAATGCGTATCTATGTAGTCAAAAGGCTTGTCTTTGCGTGTCATGTATTCCAGCACTTGTGCCAGTACCAAGTGTTTAATGACATCGGCAGGGTTACCTGCATGAAATGAATGTCGATAACTGAGCATTGTCCGTTCCTAATTTAGGTGGGCATTGTTCATCGCACAGGCGCCTGAAGAGGCCCGTTGTTCCCTCTGCAGCTGAACCATAAATGAACAAAATAGTTAGTATTTGTCATTATCGCTCAAAACGAGACAAAAATCAGCATAACCTGCCCTAATCACTAGCTTTGCAGCCCACTTTGCTTTACATTTGCATGACATAAACACAGTGATAATGAGCGCATTTAATATGAAAGAAATTCTCCCTCAACTCGAGCAACTGATTGATCAACTTATTGCACAAAACAATACATTGACCGAACAGGTAAACTCACTGAAAGAACAAAACAGCAAGCTAATTGACGAAAATGAGACACTTCAGCTGGAAGTGCTAGAAAGCGAAGAAAAACAAAAAGAAACCAGCTCAACACTGAGCGGGCTGCTAGAAAAACTACAGAGTGCTAGTCAGGCAGGCTAATGTCAGAGTCGCCCGAACAGGTCACCGTCACCCTGCTGGGAAAAAGCCACCAGTTTTCCTGTACGCCAGGACAACAACAAGCGCTGATTGACGCCGTCGACCTGCTAAATGGCCGGGTTGACGAAATGCGTCAACGCGACACCGTGCGCAGCGATCACAACGCCCTGTTGCTTGCTGCATTGCACTTGTGTCATGAGTTGCTCGCACTGCAAAGTGATACCCAACAAGCCCAGCAAACGCTGCAGCAACTCACACAACGTATCAGTACCCAAGTAGAGAGCAATTAGGTGTTTCGCCTGCTCTCTGTTTTCATTTTCCTGTTAACACTGACGTCCCCCGTCATCGCCGCCAGCTGGCACACGGTTTCCCCTCAGATCACACTCATAGCCCCCGAAGCCAAAGCGCGCAATATCTTGCCCAATATGGCGTTAATCGAAGGCAAGACCTGTAGTGCCTTAATTGACAGCCACGGCGATTTTGTTGCACTGGAGCAGCTGATCAATGAACTTAAAGCACGCCTCACGACCCCGCTCTGTCATCTTATTGCGACGTCAAGCGAGACGCACCAGCTCACCGGGCTGGCTTTGCTTAAACAGGCCTTTCCGGATGCCAGCGTTCACCTGCCAGACGCCCCGCAGCTGAACGAGCGCACGCTGCGCACAGCACTCGACACACAGCTCGCCAACTTTGCGAAAAGCATCGAGCTCAGTGAACAGCGGCTCAGTAAACTCCCTGCAGAGCAACAGCAACCATGGCAAAAGCGCGTGGCGCTGGCCAAGCAACGGCTAGCCCGCTGGCAAACACTCCAAAGTATCGCCCTGACAGCCCAATCAGTGCAGCCCCGAGTACTTGAGCTCGGCGGACTGACACTCCAACTTACCCAATTTCAGGGCCAAAGTGGCCATGACCTCAGTGTATTCAGTGCGCAGCACGGTGCACTGTTTGCCGGACACAGTGCAAACCTGCTTCCCTATGTGCGCCACGCCACCTGGCAACGCAGTTTACAAGCCATGCAAAGCATGCCCGCATTAAAATGGATCATGCCCGCATTTGGTAAGCCCTACAAAGCACCACAACTGGCACTGCCAATCACATTTATGGATCTGGCACAAAAACAACTGGCCCAAAACAACACGCTGATGCCGCAGCGAGTTATCACCCTGTACCAGAACCAGGCCTACAATGAAGTGCAACTGACGCAACATTTTACACAGGCTATTAAAGTACTCAGCCACAAGAAGGCTTTGAATAAATAATCGTCAGCCAGTATAGTGAAGCTTATGAGAATTTCAGGCCGATTTTTCTATGTCTTGGTGGCGCGTATTTAGCCCGTTACGCTGCGGTGTCATCGTATTATGCTCAATGCTGCTGACGGCATGTCTCAGCACAGCACCTCAGCACGCAACCCCAACTGAGATCACTGAGGTATTAAATCAGCCAGCCCAGGCAACAGCACCCGTTGTTACAACACAACCGGAAACTCCGCCCCCCTTGCCAGCTATCACCGAGCAGCCACAAGAATACCAGGAGCTGTGGCAATACATCGCGGCGAATTTGAGCTTTGATATCTCACCCAATGCACGGCTGCAAAAGCGTGTCGAATGGTACCTGTCACAGCCTAATTATTTGTTAAGTGTCAATGAGCGAGCAGCCCCTTATCTCTACCACATAGTGAAAAAAGTAGAACAACGTAAGTTACCGATGGAACTCGCTTTATTGCCCTTCGTCGAAAGTGACTTTCGACCCACTGCCCGCTCTTCACAGGGTGCTGTCGGTGTCTGGCAGTTGGTCGATGCCACCGCTTATCACTTCGGGTTACAAAGCAACGACTGGTATGATGGCCGGCAGGACGTATTAGCTGCGACCGACGCTGCACTCGACTATTTGCAGTATCTGCGACAAAGGTTTAACGGCAACTGGTTACATGCGTTGGCGGCCTATAATAGTGGCGAGGGACGCGTCAAAGCGGCCATTCGCTACAACCAAAAGCACAATCGCAGTAGCCACTTCTGGCACCTCAAGTTGCCCAGAGAAACCGCCGACTATGTCCCCAAGCTGCTGGCGCTGAGCTACCTGTTACAACATCCCCAGACCGGGCTACAACGCCCCAGTTTAGCGAATCAGGCACAAACAACGGTATTGGATGTCGGGCAGCCATTTAATTTTGGCATTCTTGCCGGTCTGCTCGATATTGATAAGCAACGGCTACACCAGCTCAATCCTGGGTATCTGCGCCATCAAAGCCCCACCAATGGGCCATTTAAAGTCCTGTTGCCCATGGATCAGCAACAGTTGTTTGCCACTGACTTCTATCGTCGCCAGTTCAGTACGCATTATCAGGTTAAGCTCAATGATACCTTGTATGGCATCGCGAGACGCCACAATACCAGTGTGGCGCAGCTTAAACAGCTCAACAACAAAACCCGGGACCTGATCCGGGTTGGCGAAATGCTCCTTATTCACAGAGCCCATGCAAAGGACGATCTGACAGTGGATTATGAGATTAGCCCCTATCTGCAGCAACAACGACCCGCAAAAGTGGCAACCTATGAAAAGCATCATGTGATCCAGGACGGAGACTCTTTGTGGGCTGTCAGCCGTCAGTACCAGGTACCGATGAAAGATCTGCTCGACTGGAATCAGCTGACTACGCAAAGCCTGCTTTCTCCCGGCGATACCCTTATCCTGCACCTGCCAGTTGAAGCAGCCGCTACCCCGCCAGCAGGTGCCGGCACTGATGCCTCTAAAGATTACCTTGATGAGTTAAAAACACTGGTCAAGCCGAAACGCGATCCGTAGAATGCCTGTCACTACAACACTACGAAAATAAAGAGATTACTATGCAGATCGCAAAAAATACGGTGGTTGAGTTCCACTACACGCTGAGCGAAGCAGATGAGCAACTGGAAACCAGCACCGGACAAGACGCGCTGGTTTACCTGCACGGTGCAGAAGGCATGTTGCCTGGGCTGGAAGCTGGACTGGAAGGCAAAGCCACGGGCGATAAACTGACCCTGACGCTGGAGCCAAAAGACGCCTATGGCGAGTACCAGGAAGGGCTGACTCAGCGTATCCCAATCAAACACCTGCAAGGTCTGGGCAACAACAAAGTCTGGAAGCCAGGTATGACAGCGATCGTTGAATCAAATCAGGGTCGCCACCAGGTGCAAATCATCAAAGTGGGCCGCTTCAATGCAGATTGCGATCTGAACCATCCGTTTGCGGGTAAAACACTGACATTTAACATCGAAATTCTGTCTGTGCGCGAAGCAACAGCCGAAGAAATCGCACATGGTCATGCGCATGCCGAAGGCGGTTGCGGTCACAACCATTAAGGAATACATATGCAAAAAGTTGCCATTGTAACCGGTGGCAGCGTCGGCATTGGTAAAGCCATTGCCGAACGCCTGCTCAATCAGGGTTATCAGGTTTTTAATCTGGACATTCAAAGCGCACCGCATGGTGACTATCGTCACTGTGACGTCAGTGACGTCGACGCAGTTCGCCGCACCATTGCTGAGATTGTTGCCACCACCGGGCGTGTTGACGCGCTGGTCTCGAATGCTGGTAAGCATCTCAGTGCCACGATAGAGGATACTGATGAAGACACCCTGGATCAGCTTTTTGCACTGAATGTCAAAGGCGCATACAGCGCCATTCAGGCTGTACTGCCAACCATGAAGACACAAGGCGATGGCAGTATCGTTTTGATCTCTTCAGATCAGGCGCTGGTTGGCAAACCTAACTCTTTTGCATATAACCTGACCAAGGCGGCGTTAGCCTCCATGGCGAAAACCACCGCACTGGATTATGCCAGCTACAATATTCGTGCAAACGCAGTATGTCCGGGCACCATAGAAACGCCATTATTTCACCAGGCCATCGACCGTTACTGCGACAAAAGTGGTGCGGATAAACAAGCGATTGTTGCCGAGGAAGCCGCGCTTCAGCCATTGGGCCGACTCGGTCAGGCGGATGAAGTCGCTGCGCTGGTGGCGTTTTTACTCAGTTCCGACGCCAGCTTTATTACTGGCAGTTTGCAAACCATAGACGGCGGATATACAGCACGATGAATAAGATTATTGACCCGCACCTCCATTTCTTTTCACTCCAGCAGGGTCAATATCACTGGCTGAAGCACTCCCCGCCGCCCTGGCCAAACCTGGATTTGATCCGCCAGGACCACCTCCCCGATGCGCTATTTAACCTCAGCGGTTTTAGCCTCGAGGGGTGCGTGCATATCGAGGCGGGGTTTGATAACGACCAGCCCCGGCGCGAGCTCGACTGGCTGGCTGAGATATTACCAGCCCCGCGCTACAAAGCGGTGAGCTACGCGCAGATAGATGCCCCGGCCAAACACTTTCGCACCCAATTGGACGCTCTGAAACACCCTAATCTGGTTGCCATTCGGGATATTACTGAAGGTCAGGATGCCGGGCGCCTGCTCAACCCCCAGGTAGCCGATAATCTGGCTTACCTCAGTGAGTGTGGGTTGCACTTTGAAGCCCAGTTTGAGCTCACCCGCCAGGACGTGGCGCAACGTTTGTATGACATTGCGCACCAACTGCCACAGCTGCGGATTGTCCTCAATCACAGCGGCTTGGTTGGTCTGGGCGATAATTGGCAGGACAATGCCAAAAAGCTGTCACAACTGCCGCACTGCGCCATCAAATTTTCCGGGCACGAATTGCTGAACCAGCCCATGCCATTGCAAGCCCAATTAGACAGCTTATTGGCCCTGTTTGGCCACGAGCGGGTGATGTTTGCGTCAAACCATCCGGTGTGTCTGATCCAACATAGTTATGAAGCGGTTTGGCAATGCTACCAGGCCTTGTGCCAGCACGATGAGCAACTATGGCACCAGCTCAGTTATGCCAATGCCAGACACTGGTATGGATTTAACGGATCTTAACTAAATCGTAGGCCGCCAGACTGGGCACGATACTTTGCAGACGGGTTTCTGTTTTATCCAGTGCATTCAGGCACTCACAGTATTCATCGGCTTTTTCTTCCAGCTGATAGGCCTTCTTTTTCAGAGATTTATCAATCTCACTGGAAATGATCTCCATACGCTGACCCATATCACTGAAACGATCTTCGATATTGCCTTCCCGGGCTTTGAATGCATCCCCCACCGACACTAAAATTGCCCCCAAAGAGCCGTGTACAGCAGAGTGAATACGCTCGCTGATCTCTTTGGTGAAAAAGTCATCAATTTTAGACAGCGACTGAGGGGCAATAAAGTAGAAGTCCTCGCCCCGCTTAAACTTATCCATCAGGGCACGTTCAACATATTGCAGCTGGGTTTTTAACACCTCAGGGTCGTTGTCTGACATCCCCTCAACCACCTGCTCTATCGCACTCAACCCCAAATTCACGCCATCTGTAGCCAGGTTGACCAGTTCCGGCACAGTGTCACGGATCCCAAGCGCATACTCGTTCAACAGTTGCGTATCCTGATCACTCAAGCGGATCCACTTTCCTTTGATCAGCAGCTGATTGTCATTATTGATCTGTACCCGGGTCTGGTTCTTATCCACAATCCGGATCTCTGAGTCTGTGATGATCAGACCATGGCCCAGCTCAACATCACACTTTCCGGCAGCCAGAAGCGATGTGGACATCAGACACATTACGGGTAGTAATAGGAATTGTATTATACGTAGGGAGAACACGTGCTACCTCCACTTTAAGATAACGTGAGCGTAGCAAATTTAATGCGGCCAACCCACCTGTTTGCGGCTGGACTGGCCAATTTTTGCGCCTAACGGCATGAACACAGGACGATTAACCGCATCCGCTATTCACAGAAAGCATATCTGGCCAACCTGACATAGGCCTGAGCGCTTTTGTTAAACACATTGCTGACCTTGCCATCACCAAAAGAAAACAACCAGGCATTCGCAGGTGTCCCTTCGACGGTGGTACTGGACCAGTAATTTTTTTCCAGTGTCTCGAGAAAAATGGTTTCATTAATGGAGGGTTTCACGCAGCGATGCTCAACGATACTGGCAAGCTCCTTCACATTCGGTAAGTGCCAGTCACTGTAACCTGCAAATTCCTGGGCACTGGCAGTTTGCAATGCCTGTTGCCAGCTTAACTCCTGTGCAACGTTATCGCAGCTACTACTCTCACTATTGTACACTTGTCCAAACGTACAGCGTTGCCACATCAAGTTAGTTTGTTTATCACATACGGTACCATCAGCATTGACCACAAACTGATCTGACGGCGTGGTGTCTGGCACAGGCCCCTCAGAAGCACAAATTTGCGACGCATTGGCTACCTGACTGACGCCCACAGCACCCAGCGCGACGATAGTTAGAATCACTTTATTCATCAGTCATCCTCCCCGTAACGACGGACCAGCCTGACATAGGCAGTCTGTGACTTGTTACGTGTAACATCATTACCCGTTTTCATATCTATGACGAGCGCCCTGACCAGATTATCATCTTTGCCATCGGTGCCATCTACACTGGTTTGCGTAGTCCAGTAATACTGGTGGCCTAACAAAACTTCAGCCGGAACATTAGGAAAATAGTCGGGGTCGAGTAAGTAATCACCACTGCTATTGTGATCCAGTAAATTAGCCAGTTCCATATAGGTCGGTAAACGCCAGTTATTACCACCACAGAAGCTGGCGTCATTAACGGCATCAATCAAAGCTTGTACACCACAGTGTGTGTCCTGTGGACACGTTGAGTTTGCTGCACCCGGCGTGACATTAGCCCCTTCAGAGAGATACCAGGTATAATGGTTTTGCGCATTGCGTTCACTGGTATTGGGCAATACCCCTGCGGTGACCTCTTTGACCTCCCAGATCAGGCCTGTCACGTTGTCCAGTACGCAGCTGAAGTCTGTGGCATCGGCTGTCAACGGCTCAAATTCCGCACTGAATTTGGTAAAGTCGAAGGCCTGGTTACCCTGGCCACTTTTAGGTAGAAACTGCACCACGGCGTCACGTCCGAGCTCGGCGTCTTGACCAGGGAAATCGGAGTCCCCGCAGCTGATCTCTTCACTGTTGTTATAACACTTAACGGTCCCGGTATCATTCAACTTGCCCAGGGGTTTGGGCAGAATTTCAATGTTCACCGTATCTGAACCAGTGCGCTGTGCACTGTCGGTTACCGTCACTTTAAAATCAATTGAGGTGGCCTGATTGCCACTTTTTAGCGGCGCCATAAAAGTGGTTTTACAAGCTTGCTCATCAGCCAGCGTCACTGTACTGCCATTGCTCACCTGCTGCCACAGACAAGAAAACTGACCATCAACAGTGACACTTTTGCTGGCATCAAGCGTTACGGTGTCGAGCTCCTGAACTTGCTGATCGCTACCGGCATTAGCCAGTACTAATTCATCATTGGCCACCAACGAGAGCTGCGTACTTGAAGTTGCGCTGGCACCTTCGTCATCTGTCACAGTAAGTTGCCACTTTACGGTATCGGCTTCAGCCAATAGGGGGTGAACAAAGCTCAGCGTAACCTGATCGGTGCGTTCAGCTTTAACTGTGGCGGGCCCTTCGAGCATTTCCCATTGGTACGCCACTATGCTGCCGTTTTCGTCATTATCGCTGGATTCTGCCGCAGACAAGGTAATGGTATCGGCATATTTTGCGGTGCCGTCTTCAGGTGCAATTTGGGTAATTTTGGCGCTTGGTAGTAAATTAACTGACAGCACCTTCACGATCAGGGTGTCACTGGCCGACGTGCCATCAGGCGCCATATAGCTCACCTTGAGCTCTATTTCGCTGTCTCCCTTTACATCTGGCGCAGTGACCGCCAGCTCTTCTCCCTCTTGCGGAAAGCCTTCCAAAGCCGGACCAGAAACAATCTGCCAGCTAAACACACCACCGGAAGGAGAACCCAAAGGTTTGAGTGTAAATTCTGTCTTTTCATTGACTGTGATGTCCGAGCCGGCGTTAACGCTCACGCTGATTGTCGGATTTTCATCACCATCAGAGCCCCCGCCGCATGCACTTAAGACACTTGTAAGCCCCAAAGCCAGTACTGATTTCTTCAGCATGGTAACTCCTAAAAAAGTTACTTATTCGTTGTACAGTGATGTATTCACTGCCAACAAAATAGTTGGACTATGCCAGGGGTGTGTGCGCACTAGCCGAGACTTGTCCCTGCTGTGCGTGCAAAGTGGTGAACATTGAAAAGCTTAGAGGTAACTATCCTGGTGGATACGAACAAACAATTTCGTGCCTATCTTGCTGTAATCTACCTTATATTCACGCCCATCAAGCGCCTGAATAAACAACAGCCTCTTTACTTCACCGAACACATCCACGCTGGCCACGTGAACTACCTCTAAGTAACGCTCTTTAGCTTCGCGACGGTTTCTTGGCAGTTCTTCTTTGAACGGCACTAACCCGGTAGGAGTCACCTTAATTTTTGGGTGATTCTCTCCATTCACGATCACTAAATCGAGCTTTTTCTCTTTATGGATAAGGGTATTACGACCACTTTTAATAAAAGCTTTATCAAAGCTCATGTATTTATCCTGTTACTTCATTGCTGAGGTAGCCAACTCACTATGCAAGTTCTTGACCACCTCTTCGGGTGTTAACTTCCAACGATTCATGACAGTGGCAAATTGCCAGATATCCCTGTCCAGTACATTGGCAGGCAACATTAAATCGTAGCCTGTCAGCGTCTTAAAGTTTTGCATCCGGTTTGCAAACATCGCCATTAATCCAGAATAATGCTGACCGTTTTCTGAGGTGTAACTCGCCTCTTCTATCAGCCATTCTGATGGGCAATTGCCATTACTGCAATGTATTTTAACAGCTTGTAAAAAAATATTCCGCTGTTCTATCAGTAATTTTCCAGCCAACCTGGGCGTCAGGTGGGATAAAAATACATCAATATCCTTTAGTTTAATACCTACGACATTTAACTCAAGCGTTTCAACTCCTTGAGTGACACTTGGCACCCCACTGGAATGAAAATTACTATGCTCAAGTAAGAGTTCACCAAATTTGTGGTGATACACCAGCTGCCCGGGGCTCATTTCAATACTATAATAAGGTTGCTGGCTTTTCAGGAAGCCCAGCATAATCGCAACAATCGCGGCACTCGCCAGTGCAATTTCTAGCACAGAGATCGGCGTCGCCCGTAAGGTGACAAACACCATGATAATAATCAGCGCTATTGCACCAACCAGCATAAACTCAATGCTGTGGCGATTAGCCAACGCACGTAATCTGACCGGCTCAACCATAACTATAAAACCACAAATAAAAACCGTACATAATGATCCCCCAGAACACCATTTTACGTATTTTCAAACATCTTGGGCATGGCTTGGATTTTTTCATAACGCCTTATTTTTTGGGTACAAAATTCCACATTTAACGAACCTGACAACTCGCTTTTCGGTTAACGCACAAATATACAGGACGTTCGACGATTTGCTCTATTTGGAATTTTTGTACACTAAAGCCCCGCAGTCAACGAGAATCAATTATGCGCGCCAGTCAATCGGGTAAAGCCCTCTTTCCTTTTATAATTTTAGTGCTTATTGCCCTTTGCGGCTATCTCTATTTGCCTGCCAGTAATGGTAATAGTAAATCATTTTCTGGCGCGCCAACTCAAGTAGCCGCTGTCACGATAGAAAAACAGAGCCGGGATATTACAATTAATGCCATTGGCTCAGCACGCGCCAATCACGCTCTGAATGTCACCAGCGCACAAAGCGACTACATTAGTGCGTTGTATTTTGATGATGGAGACAGAGTGAAGCGTGGCGATAAACTTGCCCAACTGCAAGATCTTAAAGAACAATTGGCAGTGCAAGAGTTAGAAGTCAACCTCAAAGAAGAACACCGTCAGTTAACACGCTTGACAGAATTGGCCAAAACCCAGTCCGCAGCCCGCTCCCAGCTCGACAGCCAGCATGCCG
The DNA here is from genome assembly GCF_000238295.3 of Pseudoalteromonas rubra. Taxonomy (NCBI): domain Bacteria; kingdom Pseudomonadati; phylum Pseudomonadota; class Gammaproteobacteria; order Alteromonadales; family Pseudoalteromonadaceae; genus Pseudoalteromonas; species Pseudoalteromonas rubra. The sequence continues at coordinate 199,395 of NZ_AHCD03000020.1, read as the reverse complement.
TCGTCGATGCGCTGGAAATTCAGCTGAAAACAGCACGGACTAAACTCGCCGAAATGGCCATTTATGCCCCATTCAACGGTATACTGGGTCAACGTTTGGTGTCTGTAGGCAGTTTTGTTGATAACAACAGTGTGCTGGCGACACTGGATGATATCAGCGTCATCAAAGTCGATTTTCAGGTCCCGGAAAAGTATCTGGCACAGCTCCAGCTTAAGATGCGTGCATCGGCCGCCAGTGATGCGTACCCAGACAAAACATTTGAAGGCATCATTACACATATCGACCCCCGTATTGATGACAGCACTCGCAGTATTCGTGTCACAGCCAGCTTTGACAACCCGCAAGACCAGCTCAGACCCGGTATGTTGCTCCATGTATCACTGTTTTTGGGTGAGCTTAACGCGCTCATGGTGCCGGAGAAGAGCCTGATCCCAAGGCAAGATAAGCATTTCATCTATACCATCAGTGAAGGCAAAGCCAAACAACAACAAGTTAGTGTGCTATCTCGTTTCCAGGGCTGGGTTGCTGTCGATGGCCTGTCTGCAGGCCAGCAAGTGATCACCGAAGGCACCACCAAAATTCGTAACGGCAGTGCCGTTGTGGTTAAGGGGTAAATCGTGCGGATCACAGATACAGCCGTAAAGCGGCCCGTTTTTGCCATCGTAATCAATTTGCTGCTGCTCACCTTTGGTTTAGTGGCCTTTACCATGTTGCCGCTGCGCGAATATCCAGATATCGAAACCCCCATAGTCAGTGTCAGCACCGATTACACCGGCGCGTCTGCCGAAGTGGTTGAAACCAAGATCACTCAGGTACTGGAAAATCGCATTTCAGGCATTGAAGGCATTAAAAGTATCACGTCTTCAAGCCGCAATGGCCGCTCGAACATCACCATTGAATTCAACATAGACCGAAATATTGACGCCGCAGCCAATGACGTGCGAGAACGAGTATCACGTGCACTGGACCGACTCCCCGAGCAGGTCCGCCCACCAGAGGTGTCCAAATCGAACAGCGATGAAAGTCCGATAGCCTGGTTTGTGCTTAATAGTGAGACCATGGATACATTGCAACTCTCCGATTACGCTCAGCGCTTTATCGTTGACAGACTGGCGGTGGTTGATGGTGTTTCAAACGTGCGTATCGGTGGTGAACGTAAATATGCCATGAAGATCTGGCTGGATCGGCGTGCTATGGCAGCCCGGGACATCACCGCCAGCGACATTGAGCAGGTATTGCGTAACGAAAATGTCGAGCTTCCCGCCGGGGAAATTGAGTCTCTGGATCGTGACTTCGCGGTGCGTATTGCACGTAGCTACAAAACTCAGGAAGACTTTGACAACCTGGTGATCAAACGCGGTGCACAGGGCTACCTGGTAAGGCTGGGTGAAGTCGCCGATGTGCGCCTCGAAGCGGCCGATGTGGAAAGCACCTTCCGTGGTAACGGCAAAAACATGATAGGCCTGGGCATTGTCAAACAAGCTAAGGCCAATACCCTGGATGTGGTCGACAATGCCCGCAAAGAGCTGGAAAAAATCAAGCGTAACCTGCCTGAAGGGACCACCATTCAGGACAGCTATGACTCATCGGTGTTTATTCGCGAGTCCATCATCGAAGTGTACCGTACTCTGGGCATAGCCATGGGCCTCGTGGTATTGGTGATATTTCTGTTCCTCGGAAACATTCGCGCCACTCTGATCCCAGCCATCACGGTGCCGATTGCACTGATCGCGACCTTTACCTTCCTATTCGCCATGGGATATTCCATCAATCTACTCACCCTGCTGGCACTGGTACTCGCCATCGGCCTGGTGGTTGATGATGCCATTGTGATGCTGGAAAACATCCATCGCCGGATCGAACTGGGAGAACCCAGATTGCTGGCCGCCTACCGGGGCGCCCGCGAGGTCGGATTTGCTATCATCGCTACCACACTCGTGTTAGTGGCGGTGTTCGTCCCGCTGGTATTTATGGAAGGACGCATTGGAGCCTTGTTTACCGAGTTTGCCTTAGCCGTCAGTGCGGCGGTGATTTTCTCGAGTATCACAGCACTCACCTTGTCACCGGCCTTGTGTTCTAAAGTATTGAAGGCCAGCAATAAAGAAAGCAAATTCTCGCAGTGGATGGACAGACAGTTTAGCCGCCTCGAGTCTGGCTATCGCAATGTGATCAGCGACAACATCACCCGTCGCTATAGCCTGCTGCTGACCCTTGCACTGGCCGGTTTTGCCAGCTTTGCGCTGTTCCAGCAGATCCCCTCAGAACTAACGCCCAAAGAAGACCGCGGCACCTTCTTCATCATGATGAATGGTCCTGAAGGGGCCAGTTATGAAAATAACGCTGCCAATATGGCGGAAATTGAGCAGCGCTTATTGCCTTATGTTGAACAGGAAGAGCTGAGCCGCGTGCTGGTCAGGGTGCCTGGCTGGGGAGGCCGTGGCGGCGTCGCGATTGTGGGCATGCCGGATTGGGACGAACGTAAACGTTCAACCTGGGAAGTCATGGGTGAAATAAGCGGTAAAATGCGTGATGTCACCGATGTGCGCGCCTTTGCCATCATGCGTCGTGGCATAGGTGGTGGGGGTCAGTCTCGTCCCATCGAGTTCGTGTTGCAAGGCAATGACTACGACGAGCTGGTCGACTGGCGGGATCGTATCCTAAAACGTGCACGCACCAACCAGGGCCTGGTCAGACTCGACCACGATTATAAAGAGACCTTTCCACAATTTTTGATCAGTATCGACAAGCTAAAGGCCGCCGATCTGGGCGTCTCAGTCAGTGACATTGGTCGCACGCTTGAAACCATGCTGGGCCAGCGCCGTGTAACCACCTTCATAGATCGCGGTGAGGAATACGATGTGATCCTCAAAGGAACTAAGGCCGATTTAAGCGCCCCCCATGACATTGCTGACATTTATGTTACTTCGCGGAGCGATCAGCTGGTACCACTGGATAGCCTGATCACCATTCGTGAAGAAGCCACAGCCTCTCGCCTGAATCGTTACAATAGAATGCGTGCAATCACCATCACGGCTAACCTGGCACCTGGCTACACGCTGGAGCAGGCGCTGGACTTCCTGAATCAGGTCGCCGCAGAAGAAAATGACATTGACGGAGCCATCGACTACAAGGGCGAATCCCAGCTGTTTTATGAAGGTGCATCGGCCATGACCTATGTCTTTATTTTGGCCCTGACCGTAACTTTCCTGGTGCTGGCTGCGCAGTTTGAAAGCTTTGTTCACCCTCTGGTGATCATGCTGACAGTGCCACTGGGCCTGGTGGGTGCCATGTTTGGTCTGTACGCCACTGACAGCTCACTGAATATTTACAGTCAGATAGGCATTGTCATGCTGATTGGCCTCAGTGCTAAAAATGGTATTCTGATCGTTGAGTTTGCCAACCAGCTAAGAGACAAAGGGGTTGCATTCGAACAGGCCATTATTGATGCTGCTGTACAGCGACTCAGACCCATTATTATGACCTCACTGACGACCGTGATGAGCGCCATCCCACTGGTGCTGGCGTCGGGTCCGGGCTCAGAAAGCCGTATGGTGATCGGGGTAGTGGTATTTGCCGGGGTCAGTGTCGCAACCATCTTAACCCTGTTTGTGATCCCCTGTGCATACAGTATGCTTGCACGCCGTACTCAGTCACCCCAGGCCACCAGCGACAAGCTGCTTGAACAACATGATGCCCACCCTCAAACACAACAGGAACGGGAGATTTAATGATGAATCAGTGTATTACCACCTTTGGTGGAGGCTGTTTTTGGTGTATCGACGCCGCCTTTCGCAGCGTCAAAGGCGTTACGCACGTGGCCTCTGGCTATGCTGGCGGCCACACCGACAACCCCAGCTACGAGCAGATCTGCACCGGCCAAAGCGGTCATGCTGAAGTGGTCCAGATCAGCTTTGATCCTCAGCAGATCGATTTTTCAACTTTATTAGCGATGTTCTTTGCGCTCCATGACCCAACCCAGCTGAATCGTCAGGGCAATGACATTGGCACTCAGTATCGCAGCGTAGTGTTTTATCATTCAGAAGAGCAACGGGCCTTAACTCAGCACTATATTGAGCAATTAACCCCCTCTCTGAGTGCGCCGATAGTAACCGAAGTGACGGCCCATACGCACTTTTACCCGGCAGAACAGTATCATCAGGATTACTACACCAATAACCCCAACCAGGGTTACTGTAGCGTGATGATAGCACCCAAACTAGCCGCATTCGCTGATAAGTTTGCTGAGCATCTCGACTCGTGAGTTCAGTGCTTTAGATCAAAAAAAGGAGGCTAAGCCTCCTTTTTTATGCCCCTTCTATATTAGAAGGTGATCCGGGTGCCCACGTAAATCTGTCTGCCCGGCGGCTCATAAGGCAACAAGGTACCGTCGGCTGTTTTACTGGCCACTGAGGTGAAGTATTCCTTATCAGTCAGGTTTTCCAGTCTCAGAGTCAGTGCAACGGGCTCAAGCAATTGATAATTGGCACTGAGATTAAAGACAGTGTAAGACGGCAGATCGGTATCAAAGTAGCTGATCGACGGACGCTTATCACGATATTGCATCGCCAGTCTCACATCCAGCTTATCCCACTGCTTAGACAGGACATAGTTAAACGCTTTGCCAGGACGACGAGGCAAGTCTTCGCGCTTTTCTTTGTCTCTGGCATTCAGCAAAGTCAGATTGGCTGCATGCTCCAGGCCCAGCGCTGAAAACTGTGCACTTAGCTCAATTCCTTTCATGTGTGCACGGCCCACATTGGCAGGAATGTACTTGTTTGTTTGCGCGTCAAACTCATTGCTGATCAGGTTATCAATGCGGTTATCGAAGATGGCCACATCATAGCGTACCGAGGCCGTATCCACTGTCATCCCTAACTCATTGTAGGTACCTTCTTCCGGCTTAATTTCGATATTAGGCAGATACCAAGGGCTGTCTTTGACAAACGCATTGGTCAGACTGGGAGCACGAAATGCAGTGCCATGATTTACCCTAAAGGTGACGATATCGGATGCTCTGAAGCCAACATCAGCCGTATACGTATTCGCACGTCCGTGATGTTCATAGTCATCACTGCGCACGACAGCATTCAGTAACCAGCGCTTGTCATCGTAAAAAGCAGCCGCAAACACAGCGGTATTATCACGCTCTGCAATCGAGAATTGCGCGCTTGATGAAGATAAGTCCTCATTCAGGCGACTCACACCGCCCATCAACTGAACAGATGGCGCCATTTTGTAGCGAATGCGGTATTCAATTTCATCCCGCTTGGTGCTGTAAACATCATTAGGGGGAGGTTGTGTGCCCTCTGGTACAACCGACAGGAACTGGGTATTTTCTTCCTGGGCCAGACTGATAGATGCTTCCTGGGTCAATACGTCCGATTGCTTCTGCCACGCCAGCTTAGTGGTGTAATTATCAAACTTGTAGGCATCATTGCCAAATGATGAGTCGTAATCCGCTTCTCCCTCACTGTGCTGTGCATAGAGTGCAAGTTGGCCGTATTGCGCCAGGTCGTAACCCAGTTTAAAGCCCATGTTGGTGTTGTCATAGGCATCACTGTCATGCTCTTTAGAGCGCGGTGCTGCGGGATCTTTGGCTGTCACGTCATAACCATCTGTGCTCTCATAACCAAAGTGATAATGCACTGTCAGCTTATCTGCCTCAAATTGGCCAGCCAACTGAGCGCCGCCATAGTTACGGCTGCCCGAAGTCAGTGCCAGTTGATGGCCCTTCTGTTCACGGGTAATGATGTTGATCACCCCGGCGACTGCGTCAGAGCCATAAATGGCCGCACGTGCGCCTTTGAGTACTTCAATGCGCTCAATGCTGTTTACCGGAATATTCGTAAAAGACACATCACCCGAGTTGGCGTCACTGATCCGCACACCATCCACCAACACTAAGGTATATTTAGTAGCAGCACCACGTACGAAGACACTGGTCTTCTGGCCATAACCACCGCTGCGCACCACATCAATGCCTGCTAAATTGTTAAGCAAGGTGGGCACATCACGCACATTAGCACGCTCAATTTCAGCACGCTCAACCACCGCCACAGAGGTCAATGTATCCACACTGGCTTGTTCAAACTTGTTCGCTGTAATCGTGATATGTTCAATGTCTTGCGCAGACAACACAGAGAAAGGCAGCACGGCCAGCATGGCCGTGGTTAAAGTAGATTTTTTAAACATGGGTTCCCCTGATCCACGCCCACCGCGTGAATTACAACTATTGAGTGTGCTTCAGGGCCGGTTTCCGGACTTACTTATCACAACCTCTTAGTTACGATAAGTTCACCGTTGCGGGGGCAGTGCCGGACTAATGCCTGTTCCTGTGGCATGCACCAGCTTCCCGATTATTCAGATCTTTAAGAGGCTCCAGGCTCCTGATCTGACACCCTGAAAAATTGGCGCTATTGTCGGAGATCTGAGGATAAAAAGCAACGGACGTCTAGCATGCTAAACACGTTTATTGTTCTTTAGCATGCTAAACACAAGAAGGGTTCAACTTACGTGATTAATCCCGGAAGTTTTTAAACTGGAAAGGCTGACCAAGCTCGGCACCGCGGATCAACTGCATGGTTTCTTGCAAATCATCACGCTTTTTACCAGTTACACGTACCGTTTCGCCCTGAATTGAAGCCTGCACCTTAATCTTCGAGTCTTTGATGGCCTTGACCACTTTCTTTGCCATATCTTTGTCGATGCCTTGCTTCAGCATCACTTTACGTGACACGTACTTACCCGACTTTTCGACATTTTTAAGCTCAAAACTGGCAACGTCCAGACCACGTTTTGCGGCTTTCCCAACCAGCATATCGAACAATTGCATCACCTGCTGTTCAGACTCACTTTTCAGCGTGATCACTTCGTCGTTCAGCTCAAATGAGGCTTCCACACCACGAAAATCAAAACGCGTGCTCAGTTCACGATCGGCGTTATCAACGGTGTTTCTCGCCTCAGTCATATCAATTTCAGACACAATGTCAAAAGAAGGCATATCTAGCTCCTGGATAATGTTTTTCCGGATTATAGCAACCCAAGGGCCACGGCGCGACTACCCTCTGAACACGCGTTTGATAATTCGGAACGGAATTGCCCAGCTTCATCCCATTTTCAGATTTCAATGATATACTGGATTTTTCAACCCTAATGATTTGGAAGTATTTGTGGCGCGTCGACTTTATCAATGCCTGTTATTACTCTCTTTAGCTGTGTGCACTTTTTTGTTTGCCAAAGAGATCCAAACCAATCAAATTGTTAGATTTGAACACGCCGATAAAGTCGCCCACTTTGGGGTGTTTTTCATACTGGCGTTTTTCTCTCACCATGCGTTTCGCTTTAAGATCTGGTTTCATCTCGTGCTGCTAACGCTCTACGGTGCAGGCATTGAGTGGATGCAGGACTCACTCCCCTATCGCCAAGCCTCCTGGGGAGATTTTATTGCCGATCTTGCGGGCGCTGTCAGCTACTTTGTCGGCTATTGGATTTATTGTCGCAAAACAGGCAAATCCTATGGCTGAGCTGTTTATTGTCGGCAAGGGGGCTGTTGGTCTGTTACTTGCCGAAAAACTGGCAAACACCCACCAGGTTACCCTGATCACCCGAACGCCCACTGAGGCGGTATTTTTCCAAACACATCTACAGCGCCAGCAACTGGCCGTTAAATGCGTGACCTGGCAAGCTCTGGCGCTACAACAAACGCCTGTTTCACTGTGTATTATTCCGGTTAAATCCTATCAGCTTACTGACGCCTTCGTGTCACTGACACCTCACCTTACCCAGGATGCCAATGTCATTTTGAGCCACAACGGGATCCAGGCGCTGACGCCTATCACCGATATACTTGACGCCCGGCAGGGATTGTTTTTTCTTTCTACCAGTATGGGTGGGTGGAAACCTGACAGCACCACCGTTGAATATACCGGCCCTGGCAAAAGCCTGTTTGGGCCCTGTAATCCAGTGGCACAAAAGCGCGCGCAAAGGGTGTTTAAAGATCTTGTTGAACCTGCAATACAAGATGCAGAGCTGGCCTATGATATTCAGCTGTTGCGATGGCAAAAGCTATGTGTCAACTTGGCCATCAATCCACTCAGCGCCCTTACCGGACTCAAAAATGGACGTCTGCGTGCACCTTGCTACGCCAGTCAGATATTGTCTGTGCTAAACGAAGCCTGCACTGTTGCCAATCGCATTGGTGTACCGCTGAAACTCAGCGAAGAGCTGGCCCGCGCTTATCAGGTCATGACACTAACCGCAGACAACTTTTCTTCGATGGCTCAGGATGTCAGTAACCACAGACGCACGGAAATTGATGCTATGTGTGGCTATGTCACCGAGCTGGCAAAACAATTAGGGATCACAGCCCCGCACAATGCTCGCCTGCTCAAGCAGGTACAGTCACTATACCCCATCAATAATTCGTATTAAGTGCTTCTACAGTGCGCAATTTTCACAACTTTATTCTGTAAAAAGTCACCGGAGCGCCCAAAAAGCCCCCCAGACGCATAAAATTAAAATTTTTAGAGAATGATTTTTATTTAGATTTTCTGCAGTTTTTACAACAATCGTCTGTCATGATGCGCTGTCACTTTATGCACACCCAGGCTGACAGCGCACGTTAAGCGATAAAATGACACATTTGTCACGCTACACACCATGCATGAATTATTCAGTGTCAAATGATGCGTGTGAATAAAAAGCATGTAAATGGTTCGATAATGGAGACTAATTTAGTATCTGGCCAAGCTATGGACACGGTAAACATGAAATATTTTTTCTTATCGATTAGACAAAAGTCTATTCTAAAACGCCTGCCCCAACCTGAATAATCACCCGAAAAAACACACTATTTATTCACCCATTCAATCAGCATTCGAAACAGAATGCGCAATTCAAAGGTTTATAAAATGTAAACAACAAGAAAACACAGTATAAACCGTACTTAATATTGGGAAATTTTTTTGCTACCATGCCCGCGATTTCAACAGCCTTTACTTTACTCAAGAAGGATTTAATATGAACTCAAAGGTTTGGTTGCCGCTGTGCAGTGCTATTATTTTGAGTGGCTGTAATAGCATTTCTCAACAAGCACCTGTGCAATCTCTTGCTCAAGAGACAGACGCTCTAAAAAAATCAGTCATATTTATTCATGGTGCGCATTCGAAAGGAACCGCCTGGTCAACAGTACAATCTCAACTGACAAAACAGGGGATCAACAACTATGTCGTTGACTTACCCGGGCGCAAAACCACCATAGATCCTAAATCCATCACCTTAGATCATGCAGCTCAAAGTTTGTGCACAGATTTACGGTCGTATCCCCAGCCACTGGCACTGGTTGCACATAGCCAAGGCGGTGCCGTGGTCCACAAAGCCATCACGCTATGCAGTGATGTCAATATCAGCGACATCGTCTACGTCAGCGCCGTTGCACCGATAGAAGGCGCAAAGCCTTTTGCCTTGCTAAGCAAACAGGACGAAGACCAATATTTTTCCGGTATCACGTATGAAGATGGCTGGATGAAGATTTCCGACAAGTCAGCCTATTTATCTGCGTTCACTGAAACGCACAGCAAAACCCAGCAACAATTTGTACTGGACAACTCAGTCGATGAGCCAGCCATCACCGGAGATGGCAAAGTGATGCTGAGCAAAAGCACGCTGGTCCCCATTAACAAAGCCTATGTTTTTGCCACTCAGGACAAAATTATTTCCCTGTCCTCGCAAAAGAAAATTGCTGAATCCATCGGTATTACGCAGACCTATAGCCTGGATTCCGGCCATTTGCCGATGCTCACCAAACCACTTGAACTGGCTGAAGTCATCACTCAGGCCTTGCAACTTTAAACACGCAAACAAGGATTGAAAAGTATGCAAAAAGGTATTTCAAACAATATTCCCGATCCAATGGTTGTGCACAATAGCGTGCGGGCATTGCAAGACAACAGCCTTGCCTCGCAACCGACTGTGACCATCATTGGTGCCGGTGTCGCAGGCCTCAGCGCGGCCTATGAGCTGCTCAGACTGGGGGCAAAAGTCACTCTGTTAGAAGCCGACCCCAGTCACATTGGCGGACGTGTCAGAACACTGCGAGAGTCTGACAAGTTATACGCGGAGCTGGGCGCAATGCGGATCCCGACTGAGCATCACCTGACTCGTCATTACATCCGTGAAATGGGACTGAAAATGCGCCATTTCGTTCAGGAAAATGACAAGACCTTTGCCATGATCCGAGGTCAAAAAGTCCCCCGTAGTGAAGCTGGGTTCGAGCAGTTAAAACAGCATTTTGCCCTCAGTCCGGCAGAGCAAAAAATGTCTGCTGACAACATGTGGGAAATCGCGGTCACTGAGGTCCTCAATTCACTCAGTAGTGATGAAAAAAAGGCGCTTTATAACAGAACGTTAGATAGCGAAAGGCTCAAAGCACTGGATGACATGTCATTAAAAGACGCGTTCGTTGCAGCCGGCTTAAGCCTCGATGCACTGGAATATGTCAGCGCCATTTATGGCGTATCCACACTGATGCAAACGTCCTTTTCTGAGCACCTCAGGGAAGAGCTGGAGCGCGTCTGGTTTGATGGCTTCGACGAAGTCATTGGGGGCACCGACTTACTGCCTCGCAAGCTGTTCGAAAAGATCCAGCATGGCGTGCAGTTTAAAGCGGGTGCGCGGGTAATCGCCATAGACAACCAGGCCAGTGGCGTTGCTGTCACTTACCAACTCAGAGATCGCTCTAAACACACACTGCGTTCAGACTTTGCCATTTGTACATTGCCCTTTGGTGTACTCGGCAAAGTAGACTTTAATCAGTCCATCAACCCGCTCAAGTCCCGGGCATTTGCACAGGTCAATTATGACTCGGCGACCAAAGTGCTGATCCGAACGAAAAACCGTTTCTGGGAACTCAACGAAGGCATTTATGGCGGCAGCACCATCTATGATGTGGGCCTGGGCCATACCTGGTTCCCGGCAGACAACGCGCAACGCAAAGACCCACAGGTATCACGCTCTCCGAGTTATTTACTGGCATCTTACACCTGGGGCCAACATGCGCGTCGGGTAGACACTCTGAACAACTTCGAGCTTAAAGAATTTATTTTCACTGAGTTGAAAAAAGTACACCCCTATATCGAACGCGACGATATTTTGAGTGTGCTGCGCTGGAGCTGGACGAACCACACCCATTCAGCAGGCGCTTACGCCTTTTTTAACCCCAGAGATCATCAGGATTATTACGCACTGATGAGTGAGCCTGAACAGCGCTTATGTTTCGCCGGGGAACATTGCTCCCTTTATCACTCATGGATCCAGGGTGCCCTGGTATCGGCGCTGGAAGCCGTCCAGTACATAAGTCAGAAAGCATAATTAAATAAGGAAAGAACATGTCTTACACTGTTGCTGAGTTTATTACGCTCAGACTAAAGCAACTTGGTTGTTACCACGTATTTGGGGTGCCCGGCACCTCATGCTCAGACTTTATTGATAGTCTGGTAGCCGACCCGGATATGCAGTTTGTTAATACAGTCAACGAGCTGGAAGCCGGCTATGCTGCTGATGGTTACGGCAGACAAGGGGCAATCGGTGCGGTATCAGTCGCATATGGTGTTGGTACGCTCAGTATGGCAAACGGTATTGCCAGTGCCCTCACTGAACGCGTACCACTGGCCGTGATCAATGGCGGCCCGACAGACAAGGATCTGCGTCTGGAAGCTGAATATGACGTCCTCTTCTCCCATTCAACCGGATTTGGCAAAACCGACCTGAAAGTGTTTCGCAAGCTGACTCTGGGCGCAGCGGAAATCCGCACTCTGGAAGGCGCAGCAGACCGCATCGATCGTTTGTTGATCATGGCCATTGAACGCTCAGGTCCGGTTTACATCGAAATCCCACAGGATCTCTGGAAACAGCCGATTGGTCATTTTTCTCCTAATCTGGCTTACAGTCCGAAGCGCTTTAAGCGAGGTGCACGGCCATTCACACAAGCCGTTGCCGACAAACTTGCTCAGGCAAGCAACCCGGTCGTCCTGTTAGGGGCAGAGCTGGTGCGTTTTGGCCTGATCGATGAGGCCATGCGATTTGTTGAAGCACAAAACTTGCCGTTTTATACCACTTTACTGTCCAAATCCCTGGTCAGTGAGTCTCATCCGCTGTTCTGCGGCGTGTATGATAGCGATCTGGCACCTTCTACTGTAACCCAGGGCGTTGAATCGTCAGATTGCGTCATTGCACTCGGATGTTTATTCGGCATTGATCATCGCTACATGGTCACCTCACTGGGCGACAAGCTGCTTCGTGTTGCATTCAACAAAGCCATGATAGGGACCGAGGTGTTGCCAAAACTGTCACTGGGCGCCTCTTTAGAGTCACTGAACCAGCTGCCTGAATTGACTCGCACAGATCGCCAAATCCCTACCGTCGCTGGGCAAACGTATCAGGATCGTCGTGCGCAATGGCAATCCAAACTGGGCGATGACCCTTATAATGGCACGCTCGGTCACGATGGGATCTTTGCTGCGATTGGTGACTTCCTGACAGAGCAACCCGATCCTTATTACATCAGCCTGGACACCTGTCTGGCCAGTTTCCCCGGAGCAGATATTCCGCTACTGGATACCCAATGCTTCCTGTCAAACCCCATTTGGTTGTCAATCGGTCAGGGCACACCCGCCGCAATCGGTGCTTACTTTGCAACTGGCAAACGGCCACTGATAGTGACAGGTGATGGCGGCTTCCAAATGGTGTCGCAAGCCTTCTCGTCATTCGTCCAGAATCAGATACCTGGCATCATAGTGATCATCGACAACGGTTCGTATGCCATTGAGCAGTTCCTGATCGACGGCACTTTCTTTACTGAGCCGAACAAAGCACCGCTGGACTACGTGATGCTCAACGGCTGGAAGTACGAAAACATGCCACATGTTTACAATGGCGGGATCGGTCTCAGAGTCACCAGTTATGATGATCTGCTGGGAGCACTGCGTCACGCGCATGCTCGCCCGGACCAACCCTGCGTCATTGCAGCACAGATCCCAATGAAAGACCTCCCGGCCGAGAACCGTGCTTTCTTAGGTATCTAAACCAATCAGATATTTATTCGTTTAATCGTTTCAAGAGGCGCTTACGCCTCTTCAGCACAAGGGTATAAGGATGACATTGTCGCGGCGTACGTTTTTAAAAAGCAGTTTCGCACTTGCAGGACTGACTGGTTGTCAGGTTGCAGCCTCTCCGTTAGTCAGGGCTTTGTTGAATCAGGAGAATAGCTATCATGCACTCTACCTGGACAAAAACCGGCTGACTGAATTGCTGCCCATTCTGGCTCAGCAATTACACCTTTATCAGGATGCCGAGATCCATACACAGGCGATCCAATGTATCGCGCAATTAGACAGTGAGCACGCCATCTATACGCGCCTTAATGAACTGGTGACGCAGGACTCAATGAACCTGAGCCTGATCAACATGCATCGCTATCAGGATCGTCAAACCCAGTGTATTGAGTCACTACAGGATCTCATCACAGCAGCACCGGTAAATGGCTACATTAGTTTTGGCTTACCCAACAGCAGCTTTGATCCCATTGCTCAGTTGCCACAGGTGAGCGGCACTAAATTAACCGTGACCCGGACTATGCCCGCAAATTACAGCCCCATCGCGCGTTCAGATGTGATTAGTATCGCTACGACCACTGAAGTAACTCAACATGCACTGGTGCTAAGCAAAGACACCCATTTGCAACTGGCAGCCATTTATGACGGCCCACACTGTTACAGCCAGGAGATGTTTACCCGGATGATGTCAGGGGTAAGTCGGCAAATGACTTCCGGCGGTCACCTTGCCATGCGCCTCTATGACGTACAAAAACCGGTGCAACAACACTTTGCGGCAGTGCTGAATGACTGGACCAATCTGTTTGAAGGGCAACCCTGGCAGCAAGCTGCGGCGCAGCGGGCACGACTATTATCTGCGACAACATGGCACCGGGAAATGGCGCAATATGGGTTCAAACTGGCCGACATGCATACGCTGAACTCGCACCAGGCGCTTCCTGAATACCTGGCTCTCTATCAAAAGGTTTCTTAATCTATGAAAAATCAGCAACACACCACTGTGTCCAGGCGTTCCTTTTTAAAAGGGACCGGACTGGGACTGGGCGCGCTGGCAACCAGCGCGCCAACTTTTGCCTGGCAAAACACCATTGATGTGCATCAGGGCGTCGTCGCCACGGCCACACTGAAAAATGCCGGCTTGCAAGAACAAGCACATATGCAAGATCAATACATGGCATTGGCAGACACGCTGGATTTGCCGATCCGAACAGGACATCAGGTTTTGATAGTCCTGGGCGTCGTGTCGGATAAACCATTTCCTTACAGCGTCGACAGTAAACTCCTGCATGCAAGCCTGAAGCACCTGCTGGCACAAGGGGTGAAGGCGCAGCAAATCACCATTGCTTATCGCAGTGAACACGACCTCCAACCGACCTCGTCACTGATGGTCTCAGCAAGTAAAGCACTGGGCAAGGCATTTAAACCAGAGCATTTTGTTAATACCCTGGGTAATACGCACTGGGAGACATTGACGCTCCCACAGGCTTTGCCTGATCTACACGTCTTGCGCAGCGCAAAACATGCCGATCATATTGTGTATCTGGGCCAACTGACCGATCAACATGGTCAGCCTGTCATACCTGAGCATGCCATTGCACAAACCCTGTTGGCTGCCGATGGACTGGCCCATTACGCCGGGCAACTGGATGATGTCACCAAAATCTCCGTGCTAAACCGCGCAGTGTTTGCCAAAGTCAGGCTAGTGGCGAACAACGCAACGCGATTTATCACAACCACAGATACTGCACAGTGCGAGGAAAAATGTGTCCATCCGGGGATCCTGAATATCTCTAATGATATGACCAGTCAGGCAGTGTTCGCGCGCCATTACCTCAGTGCGCTACACGATGAGACACAGGTCACAGCGCGTACTGCCCAGTCACTAGTCTGGATGCAACAAGGCAGCAGCCGTGATCCTTTAACTATCCGGCTGGTTGAATCAGCTCTGAGCCGTTCCGGTGTGGCGTTGAAAAAAATAACGCTGGGATAAAATATGGTGTGGCTGAGCACACTTACTCAGCCACAGCTGTGGGAGTAACCCTTATGGGCGGTATACTCTGACGTTGGCAAAGCCATTTTCGTGCAGGATCAGGGCCTGCAACTGGCTCATCACGCCTTTGTTACAATAAAGGTAGTAATCTTTATCCTGTGGTAAATCGCCAAACTTTGTCGCCAGGCGGAAAAATGGCAGGTGGATCACTTCAATCCCCTCCAGTTCAAGCGGATCCGCGTCTTCCTCTTCCGGGGAACGAATATCAACCACCACGGCACCCGCAGGCAGCTCGCTGACATTTTCCGCTTCTTTAACCTCTTCTTTAGCCTCTGCCTCAATCTCGCGGATGTCTTTCACGATGGCATTTTCCACTACGGTATCCAGCACCTCAAAGTCGAACTTACTTTCTTCAGCTTCGATTTTTTCAAGCTTGGCTTTAACCGTCGGCTTTTTCGAGATCACACCACAGTACTCAGGCATTGACTCCGCCATTTCGCAAGTACCAATCTGGCGCGCAATACGAATAATCTCTTCTTTATCATATTGGATCAGAGGACGTAAGATCAGCGTTTCGGTGACACGATCAATTACGTTCAGGTTTGCCAGCGTTTGACTCGACACCTGACCAATACACTCACCGGTTACCAGTGCCTGAATACCAAAACGTTCAGCGACAGCTGAACCGGCTCGCATCATCATACGTTTGAGCACGACGCCCATCTGGCTGCTTTCGATGTTCTCCAGGATCTCGGCCACCACCGGCTCAAAGTCCACTGTGATGAAGCGCACCTTGTGCGTTGAGCTGTATTGCTTCCACAAGTAGTGACTCACCTGCTTTACACCAATCTCATGCGCCGCACCACCCAGATTAAAGAACAGGAAATGAGTTCTCGCCCCTTTACGGATCATCTGGTAACTGGCCACACCCGAGTCAAAGCCACCTGACATCAGGGACAATACATCTTCTTGTGTTGGCAGTGGGAAACCACCCATGCCTAAATGTTTGGTTGTAACAATATAAGCGCGATCGCCTTTTACTTCGATTTTAACCGTGACCTCAGGCTTGCGCAGTTGCACCCGTGCACCCTGCACATTCTGGTTCAGACCACCACCGACATATCTTTCTACATCACTGGAGGTAAAGTCGTGATCCCCCTGGCGTTTCACCCGAACGCAAAACGTCTTATTTTCGATTTGCGGGCCCACCAAAGGCAGTGCGGTTTGATAAATGTCGTCCAGCGTTTCAAAAGTGGTTTCCTGCACTTCAAGAAACTGCACTATGCCTGGAATACGGCCCAAACCACTGATAAACGCTTTGCGGATCTTAGGATCTTCGCTGTGCGTGACCACGGTGATGTTGTCCCAGTTATTTTTTACCGTCACTTTTTCGTCAAAGCGGCTCAGCACCAGTTTGATGTTTCGTTCGAGTACCATAGTAAAGCGTTTGCGAACCGATTTACTTTTGATCACGATTTCGGGGTGCAATTTGACGATAAATTTAAACATAGAAGTCACTCTTGGTTTGGACATGAATGCGCAATTGGCGCGCCGACAACGGGCGCGCGATTATAGCAGACTTATTAAAGACTAGGAAATATACAGAGGATAACCAGCTTTTCTGGTCTGTGGAGTCAGGCTATGCTGGGTAAAGATGCATCCGCCATTGTCTGATAATGCTGCTGCAAGTGTTGAATTTTGTCCCGGCTCAGTGAGGTCGCGTAGGGTTTAAACAACATCAGGACCTTTACAATACCATTATAAATATCCTGCTGCTCCAGCACTCCGGTCATTCTGCGCGCTTTAACATAGGGCGTCCAAAAGCTCACCACCATTTTCAACATGTGAGCCAGCTCATTGGCATCTTCATTACTGATCGCGATGACTTCGGCCTCTCGCAGACCAATCACGACCGCTTTTACCTGCTCAAACAATCGCGCCTGAAACGCAATATAGTCTTTTTTAAGGACATCGTCGCGCACCAAAATATCATTGAGGTTATCGTAGAAGAAATGGTAGCGCCACATTAACTCAAACAGCGAGTCAAGGTACTGAGTTAACTGCTCAACAGGCTCATCATGGGCTGCCAATGGCTTAAAGTGGGTACTCAGGTGCTCACTATACAGCGCAAAAATATTACGAATAATGTCTTCTTTATTTTTAAAGTGGTAATACAAATTACCAGGACTGATCCCCATATTAGAAGCGATGTGGTTGGTGGTGATTGTTCGCTCGCCATGTAAATTAAACAAGGCGATACTAGTACGAATAATTTTTTCCTTGGTATTCATATTCGGTTCTCTGATAACACGTAATTAATGAAGCGATATTGACCTTTCGGTTATAACGCCCAGTGAAAATAGCACTAAATAGGAATAACATTAAATTTTCATTTTGAAATCAGACCAGTGATATTGTGCCGTAAGCTTGATAATATAGAGCGAATTTGAACTTTTATGATCCAGACATGCAAGTAACCGCTTTATATCCGGGCACCTTTGATCCGCTAACCAACGGACACGCCGATTTAATCAAACGCGCGGCCAAAATGTTCGACACTGTCATTTTAGCCATTGCACATAACCCAAACAAAAAACCCTGTTTTACGTTGGATGAACGTGTTGCTCTAGCAAAAGAGGTACTTGCGGAGCATGACAACGTTAAAGTCATTGGCTTTACCGGGCTGTTAGTCGACCTTGCCCGTCAGCAACAAGCCAATGTACTTATCCGCGGGATCAGAGCGGTTTCTGATTTTGATTATGAGTTTCAGCTGGCAAACATGAACCGTCGTTTGTTTCCTGAATTGGAAAGTGTGTTTCTGACGCCCTCTGAGAAAAACTCTTTTATCTCTTCCACTTTGGTCAAAGAAGTGGCTTTGCATCATGGTGATGTCAGTGAATTTGTCAGCCCATTGGTGGCTCAAGCTCTAGAGGAAAAGTTACACGGATGAAGCCTTCCTGTTTTATGTTAAGCGGCCTGGCACTTGCCTCAGCGTCTGCATTCTCTTCCCCCTGGATTGATGCCGGGCAAAGCCACCTTAAACACTCGATTGACCTGCTCGTCAGCACTGGCGTTATTCAACGTCCGGTTAACCAATACCCCTTGATGTGGAATGGCCTGGTAGACGATCTGGCCAAAGCCGACCCAAATCAGTTACCCGAAGACGCGCAGTTTGCGCTGCAACACGTAAAGCATGCTCTGGAACAGGCAAAGCAAGACACCCGCTCGGGCCTAGTCACACACTACGGTGATGAGCAAACAATGCCGGCAGGATTTGGTCAGCAAACCCGATCTCGTAGCGGGATTAGCAGTTATGGTCAGATCACAGGCAGTAATGTCAGTGCCCGGGTACAAGTTAACTACGCCGACAACCCGCAAGACGGTAAACATGTCAATCATCATGGCAGCCACCTGGCAGTGCTGCTGGGTGACTGGGCGTTTAGCGCTGAGCGACTTGATTATTGGTGGGGCCCTGGCAATGAAAACGCCTTGTTACTCTCTAACAACGCGGCACCGATGAAAGCACTCCGCATCAGCCGTGCTAATACCAATTACAGCGGCCCAAGCTTTTTATCTTTTATCGGTCCCTGGCAGATCACCGCTATCGCGGCAAAACAACGTCCGCAGTTGGCTGTCGACAACGAAAAAGATTTTTGGGGGATCAGAGTGTCAGCTTTTCCCTTACCGGGGCTGGAAGTCTCCTATGCCACCACAGCCAGTGATTTCGTATACCGAACAGACCCACTGGATGAAACTCAGGATCAACAGCGCCTGAGCAGCATTGATGTCAAATACGCCGCTCGCATCGCGGGCATGCCCGTTGCTTTTTATGGTGAAGTGAGTGGCGACAATGATCAGGGCGCGTTACCCGATAATGGCGCTTTCACCTTGGGAGCTGAAACCTTTTGGGGTACATCGGACTATCGCATAAAATCTTACCTTGAATACAGTGATACCGAAACGGATTGTCAGGCACAGCAAGCCAGTTTTCAGTGTCACTTTGCAACGGCAGGCGAAGGGGCTGATTACCGTGAACGCGATCGCTGGCTGGGAGCACATATGGGCCCACAGGCAACCTCCATTAGCTTAGGTGCAAACTACTACGGTATGGGCGGTTACGGCGGATATGCCAAGATAAAACGGCTAGAATTTGACACCCTCAATATCGACCGGGATTTGCTCCAGGTTGGCTATCAGCAAGGTCTGTTTAACGGCTTGCTAAAACTGGATCTGGCGCACTGGCGTGATAAAGGTGCCACAGGTTCGCACAACGAAACATCAGCATCCGTCAGCTGGGAGTATCGATTCTAAACTTTTACCGCCCGAACTGTTCGGGCGGCACCCACTCTACCCAGATGGATCATACTGCCTTTTGCACCGTATATGGTTGCGGATAAAACAATCGATACAGGGCTAAAAAATCACGATTCGTTATCAGAGCGCCCACCATCACAAAGTCTGCACTGATCACTGTCCAGGAATAGATGTACCACAACAACCAGGGGTCCCTGGTACCCAGCAGATAGGAGTCCACGTACATCATGAAAAACATCGCGGCATTGATGCTGAGCGCCAGCACGCAATAGAAGAAAGCAGGTTGCAGCGGTGCATGTCTGAACCACCTGTAGCGGGCAATAAACAGAGCCACCACGGTCAGGACGTCATAACTCGCCCAGTAGATAAAATCACTGGCAACCATGTCGATAGACATAAAAAGGTCACTCAGACTGTAGGACAGTGACAGGATCAAAGAGGCAGACAGAACTTGCTTGTTTATGTTGATACCCAGTATTGCCAGCCCGGCACTGAGCAAAAAAGCCATATAAAAACCCCAAAGCACCATGGCACCGGTACTTAGGCCAAAATAATCAAATATCATAAATATCGCTGTGTTGTGGTTTGTTCGAACATAGACCAAGTCATTCAATATCAATTTGCTTAATTAAGTGAAATTGGTATAAGACTTCGTTATGTATTTCAAACTCTTATTGTGTGACGTTACTCTAGCAAACACCGCCACACTTTGACCAGCCCCGTGCGAAGACTTTGCGCGTCATGACTAACACAGACCCAGAAATGACAAAAGTGCCCAACAGGGCACTTTCACTGAAGCAGTAACCGTGTACTCAGGCCACAAACTGACAAGGTATGCGTGCAGGTTCCGCAGCCTGTAACATGTATTCCATGGCGACTTCATCGCAGTTGTTTTTGCGCAAGCACAGTTCACAGTCTTTCATGACTTTTTCGGGCAGGCTGTCTTTATTACATCCACTGAATCCTTGCTTGTCAAAAAAACCTGGCACCCGGGTCAGTACAATCACCCGCTTTAACGCCAGGCGTTTGGCTTTGGCCAGCAGGTGCGATACAAGCAGCTGCCCCTGGCCTTTCACAGGGATCGTCGGATCGACGCCCAGGGAGCGGATCTCAGCCAACCCCGTATCGTAAATATAAAGCGATGCGCAGCCGGTGACCTTGCCATCGACTTCAGTCACAGCAAATTCATTGATACTGTGGATCATATCGCTTTTGGCACGAGGCAGGTTTTCGCCTACTTTAGCCCAGTACTGGATCAACCCCGCGATGGCCTCTACATCATTCAAAGAGGCATCACGTACCGTGATTTGCTGTTTTTTTTTCGCTGAGCTGATAGCCGCAGAAACCTGAGTGACTGACGTCCCCCCTTTCGCGCTGCGCGCTGCAATACAGGCATCGAGTTGCAATACCGGATATACATCCTGCTCAATGTGCGTACACACAGACTGAAATTGTGCCAGACTAAGATCTTCAAGGTTTTTTTGTTCACTCAGCGCCAGCTGGACCAGTTGCCCCACGATATGATGACCTTCGCGGAACGGGATCCCTTTCGCAACCAGATAGTCGGCCAGCTCTGTGGCATTAGCATGTCCTCCCTGTGCCGCCTGTTTGGTTTTATCAGCGTTCACTTTCACACTTTCAATACAAGACTGCGCCATATGCAGTGCCGCCAGCCAGGTTGGCATGGCGTCAAACACCCCTTCTTTGTCTTCCTGCATATCCTTGTTATAAGCCAGTGGCAAGGCTTTCAACGTCATCATCATAGCGCTGAAGGCCCCGAACACACGCCCCGTTTTGCCCCGGATAAGCTCTAACGCATCAGGGTTTTTCTTCTGCGGCATTAACGAGGAGCCGGATGTCACATTGTCACCGAGGTCAATAAAGCCCGCCTCGCCGGAATTATAAAAAATCATATCCTCGGCCAGACGTGACAGGTGCAGCATAGAGATCGAGGCACAACTCAACAGCTCCAGGACAAAGTCCCTGTCTGACACGGCATCTAAGCTATTGCGGGTGGCACAGTTGAACTCCAACTCAGCAGCCAGTCGTTCTCTGTCGATGGCATAGGCTGTGCCTGCCAGCGCCCCGCTGCCAAGTGGACATTCATTCAACCGTGTTATGGCATCTTGCAGGCGCGACGTATCGCGCTCCAGCATTTCCACATAGGCCATGCACCAGTGACTGAACAGCACAGGTTGTGCCCGCTGCAAGTGGGTATAACCAGGTAAAATAGTACCCAGCTCACGCTCTGCCAATGCAACGAAAGCCGTTTTTAACATCGTCAGTGCGTCCAGGATTTTGTAACCACTGTCACGGCACCATAAGCGAAAATCGGTGGCCACCTGATCATTACGACTACGGCCCGTGTGCAACTTTTTACCCAGATCGCCGACTTTTTCAATCAGCCGCGCCTCAACATAAGAATGAATGTCCTCATACCCGGCTGTAGCAATAGCATGCGGATCAGCACTGGCTTCCTCGAGTAACGTCTGCAACGCCGCAACCAGTTGGGCATGCTCATCGCCTGTCAGGACCTGAACCTGTTTGAGTGCCCCTGCCCAGGCAATCGAGCCAACAATATCTTGCTCCGCCAGCTGATAATCGAACGGCAAGGAATCATTAAATTGTTTGAAGGCCTCATCCGGCCCAGACGAAAAGCGTCCACCCCACAATGCCATGTTACTTTACTCCTCTGATTACCTTTACTTGACCGACTTGTGTTTGTTCAGTGCCGCAATACGGCTGGACAAAGAGAACAGGCGAATAAAGCCTTCGGCATGAGACTGATCATAAACATCATCTTCTCCAAAGGTCGCAAAGTCCTCACTGTATAAGCTGTTCACAGAACGTTTTTGCACTGCACTGACCTGCCCTTTGTAGAGTTTCAGTACTACTTCACCCGTTGCGACCTGAGCCAGAGACTGCGCCGCAGCCAGCAAAGAATCTTTCAATGGCGTAAACCAGCGACCGTCATACACCAGATGAGCAAACTCATTGGCGACCGTTTCTTTCCATTTTCGGCTCGCTTTGTCCAACACCAGCTCATCAATGGCCTGTAATGCAGCCACCATCACAGTGCCTCCGGGCGTTTCATAACAACCACGTGACTTCATGCCCACCAGGCGGTTTTCGACAATATCAATTCGCCCTACGCCATGTTTAGCGGCAATTTCATTGAGCGTGAGCAAACAGTGATAGGGAGTAAGGGCTTGACCATTGACCGCCACCACCTGCCCAGACTCGATTTGCACACTCACCAGCTCAGCTTCATTAGGGGCCTGCTCAGGCGAGGCCGTCCAGGTCCAGACCTGATCGCTCGGTTGATTCCAGGGATCTTCCAGTTCGCCGCCCTCATGAGAAATATGCCAGGCATTGGCATCACGGCTATAAATCTTAGTTGCAGAAGCAGCGCACGGTATGTTGCGTTCAGCCAGATAATCCAGCAAAGACTCACGGCTAGACAAAGACCACTCACGCCAAGGCGCGATCACTGCCAGATCCGGTGCCAATGCAGCAAAACAGGATTCAAACCGCACCTGATCATTGCCCTTGCCCGTGCAGCCGTGAGACAGCGCATCCGCGCCCACTTTGCGGGCAATCTCTACCTGTGCCTTAGCAATAATAGGACGAGCCATAGAAGTACCCAGCAAATAGGTGCCTTCGTACACCGCACCACTTTGCAAAGTAGGATAAATATACTCGCTGACCAGTTCAGCTTTCAGATCAACGATGTGACATTCGCTGGCGCCTGATGCCAGCGCTTTCTCTTCAACGCCCTGAAGCTCCTCATCCCCCTGGCCCACATCGGCCACAAACGCGACTACTTCACAGCCATAGTTTTCTTTCAACCAAGGCACAATCGCTGAAGTATCCAGACCACCGGAATAAGCCAGCACTACTTTTTTAATGTTTTTCATAATATTTACCTTAATACTTAAATCGATTGGCTCAGACGATCTGTTTGTTCATGAGCGCGAGTAACAGGGCATTTTGTGCGTGCATACGGTTTTCTGCCTGTTGCAGGATCCGTGCTTTAGGCCCGTCCATCACCTCTGACGTGATCTCATAGCCACGGTGAGCAGGCTGACAATGCAGTACCGTGCTGGCCCCGGTCTGTTCGAGTAATGTTTGATTGAGCTGATACGGCATAAAGGTCGCTTTCGCCTGTTCCAGTGAGGTATCACTCCCCATAGACACCCAGGTATCTGTGTACAACACATTGGCACCTGCCGCTGCTTCGATACGATCGCTGATCAGCACCGATGCCCCGTTTACCGCCGCAATTTGCTCTGCCTGCTTAACAATCTGGGCATCAGGAGAATGTCCTTTGGGACAAACCGCAACAAAATCGGCCCCCAGAGTCGCGGCCAGCAATAATAATGACTGGCAAACATTATTGCCTTCACCCAAGTAGGCCAGCTTGATCTGGCTGACATCGCCAAACACCTCCTGTAACGTCAAAAAGTCAGCCAGAGCCTGGCAAGGGTGATACAAATCACAGAGACTGTTCACCACCGGGATATCAGAGTATTCAGCCAGCACCTCTAAAGTGTGGTGAGACGAAACACGAGCGACCAGTGCATCTGCCCAGGTGGCGATATTCAATGCAAAATCCTGCACAGACTCACGGCTGCCCATGGCACCGTTTTGCTGATCGAGATAAACGGCGTGTCCTCCGAGTTTGTTGATCCCAATATCAAATGACAAACGGGTTCTGAGGCTGGGCTTTTCAAATAAAGTGACCACGGATTTACCCGCCAGTGCGTGGGCAAATTCCTGCGGCTGTTGTTTGATGTCACTTGCAAGCGCAAGCAGTTTTAGGATCTGGCTTTTATCCAACTCCAGACCAGTAATAAAGTGACTCGACATAAGGTTTCCTAAGGTAGAATATGGGTTCCGACGTGCTGCCCCTCAATCAGGGCAAGCAGGTTATCTGGCTTCTGCCAGCTTGAGATATACACCCCACGTCGTAAATGTCGGGCAGCGTGAAGACTGGTCTTAACTTTGACCTCCATCCCGCCCACAATCACCTTCTGTGCTATCAGTTGTTCTATCTGGTCACTGTTAAGTTGCGCTAATGGCTGACCTGCGCCGTCCAGCACAGCTTCAACATCCGTCATAAATATCAGCTCACCACCGAGCTGATGTGCCAGTGCTGCGGCTGCTTCATCCGCATTGACATTAAACAGCGCACCGTCTGCGCCAATGCCAATCGAACTGACTAAGGGAATTCTACCGCCAGCCAGCAGCTCAGGGATCAGGCTTTCGTGCGCTGCTTCACAGGTGCCAACCTGCCCCAACGCCTTGAGTTTCTGTGTAGTCAGCAGGCCGGCTTCGTATAAACTGATCCCAACCGGCATCAGGCCCGCTGTGATTGCCTGGGCCATCAACTGTTTGTTTGCGCACCCAGCAAGTGCACCGACTATGTATGGCATCTGCGCTTTGGGGCTGATCCGCAACCCCTGATGTTTAGCGGTCGCAAACCCGGCATCGCTGAGCCAGCTGTCGACTAATGCTCCACCACCATGAACCACTACAAAGTTATCTGTGCCACCTTGCTGAGCCAGTGATTTCAGCGCGATAAATAAATCATGCGCGGCGTGCTCGGAATTCAGCACGGCACCACCGAGTTTGATCACCCAGGTTCTTTTATCTGTCATGAATTACCCCATCAACCCTTGTTCATGCGGATACTGACTGGCCAGATTCATACATTGCAGCGCCTGTCCTGCCGCACCTTTCAATAAATTATCAATGGCCACTGTGACAATCAGTTGTTGGCCCTGTTGCTGCCAGCCAATATCAACAAAAGCCCGGTTGGCCACGCCTTTGATAGAAGGCAGGGCAGCACCTTTAAGCCGGATCAGCGGCTCATCTGCCAGCACCTGATAAGCCTGAGCCACCTGATGGTCAGATACACCCGGCTTGAGCGAGACATAAATGGTTTCGAGGATCCCACGGGGGAAATTTCCCAGGTGTGGTGTAAACAACACGGGATGCGCAAGATAGCGCTCAATTTCAGGCGTATGTCTGTGATTGAACAACCCATAAGGCGCCAGAGAAACTTCACAAAAATGCGTTGTGAGGCTGGCTTTACGCCCGGCACCCGTGACGCCTGAGACCGCATTAATAATAATGGTGTCATCGCTCAGTAAATCGGCCTGTTTAAGAGGTTTCAGCGCATTTAATGCAGCGGTAGGATAACAACCAGGCACCGCCACCAGCTGTGCCTCACTCACTGCGTCGCCGTACCATTCCACCAGGCCATACTGTGCTTTGTCCAGCCACTGCGAATACGGATGGCTAAAGCCATAATATTGTTCGTAGTCTGCGCTATTTTTGAGTCGGTAAGCCCCGGACAGGTCGAAGACCTTTTTACCCATGGCAAGAAAAGTCTGGGCAAGCTCAACGCTTACCTTGTGATCGGTACAAAGGCAGACATAGTCGACATCACTGTCGGCTATGTCTGCAAACGTCTCATCCGTCAAAGGGAGCAGGGAGACATCAAGTAAACCTGTGTGCTCAGGGTATAACTCACTCAGATACTTCCCTTTATCTAAACTCTGTGCGGACACATAACAGCCGCTGAGGTGCAAACCCGGATGACGGGCCACCAAACTGGCCAACTCTGCGCCGCTATATCCGCTGGCGCCAACAATTGCTACGTTAAACATCGATAACTCTTATAAATTAGTAAACACAAAGACCATATAAATCTGCTATTGATGATGTTATCGTCGCATTGTTGCACCCTCTATATTTATGCTAAAAAAATGAATTGATATTCACCTTACATACATATAGATTTTTATGCAACAGGTTTGAATAAATATTTTAGGATAAATAAATGCCACTTCCCGACTTTAAAACCATGTACAGCGAGCTCATCGCTCGCCCCTCTGTCAGTGCGCTCGATCCCAGCCTTAATCAAAGTAACCGCGCAGTCATTGAGCTGCTAGCACATTGGTGTGAACAGCTGGGCTTTAGCACCGAAATCACAGAGCTACACAGCGCACCGGGTAAATTCAATCTGCTCGCCCGCAAGTGCCCGTCTGGTATGGCAGAGCAAGCAGGGGGCCTGATGCTGGCCGGACACACAGATACGGTGCCCTTTGACGACAGTCGCTGGAATTTTGACCCTTTCCAGCTCAGTGAAAAAGACAACCGCTTGTATGGCTTAGGCAGCATTGATATGAAAGGCTTTTTTGCTTTTGTGTTGAAAGCACTGGAGGAGCTGCAAGAAGCACAGCAAAGTGCCCCGGTGATGCTCCTGGCCACCGCCGATGAAGAGATCACCATGGCAGGTGCACAAGAAGTTGCGCGCCACACGAACCTCAAACCGGCACGCTGTATTATCGGTGAACCAACCGATATGGTGCCGGTTTATACGCACAAAGGACACATGTCTTCGGCCATTCGGATCACTGGCCGCTCTGGTCATAGCTCCGATCCGGACCGGGGTCTCAATGCCATTGAAGTCATGCAGCAAGTGATTACCAATCTGTTACAGCTAAAAGAAGATTTAAAGAATAAATATTCACTCTCTGATTTCGTCATTCCCTACCCGACCTTGAATTTAGGTCATATTCATGGGGGTGACAATGCCAACCGAATTTGCGGCTGTTGCGAGTTACATATCGACCTGCGGCCACTGCCCGGACTCAGCATTACCGAGCTACAGGCCTTGTTAATGCGGGCTGTTGCGCCCATCAATGAACGCTATCCAAACAGCGTATCTGTCATAGATCTGCACGATCCCATTCCCGCGTTTCATGGCACCCGGGATTGTGCACTGGTGAAACTGGCTGAAAAAATTTCAGGTCAGCAGGCCGTTGCCGTGAATTATTGTACAGAAGCACCCTTTTTACAGCAGCTTGGATGCGAGACCATTGTCATGGGACCAGGCTCCATTGCTCAGGCACATCAGCCAGATGAATATCTCGCGATGGAAAAAATCAAACCCAGTCAGCAAATTCTGACGGAGTTAATCCGCCAACAGTGCTTTAGCTAAGCCAATCATTGCCCGTGTAATAAGGTGTAATTTGCACAAAACTCAACCACCCACTATACCTGAACAGATGTAACACAAGATCGGTAACGGCCTGTCAGTATGCGCCCCGTCAAGCGCAGCAGGTCGCCATCCGTGAAAGGTGTGTTCATTGCGCGGTGTTGTCCGCCATGGATGCACCTTGGGCCGTTCGGGGCCATCGACTGTCAGCACAGGACGCCGCAGTATCGGTCTACTGACAAGGAAGGGGCAAAAGATGTGTAAGCTACTCTCTTATCATCACAATCCAGCTAGCATCTGCTATGTGTTTAGCCGTGTTCGTCTCGGCTGGCATATGGCTGCCAGTTATGTTTGTTTCCTTCCTCTGATGCGTGCCGCTCGCAGATTTTTCTCATTACACTATCAGGGGCAAACTTATGTACAGACTGAGCGACTTTTATCGCCTCAGTGCCGCACTAACTGGCTACCAGGAAGTCGAGTTACAAGGCACGGGCGTCGGCTCTGTTTACTGTCAGACACTCAGTAAATGGGTCCGCCAGGACGTAATTGAGGCACTTTACGCTCAGGCAGAGCTGATTGGTGCACTCGACAATGATGCCAGTCAGGCGCGCTTTTACGACCAGATCTGGAATAGCGCCAAACTCGGGCCCGTCGCCAGAAACATCATCAAAATGTGGTACCTCTCCATCTGGTATCAGTTGCCAGCTGACTGGAATGCCCTCTATGGGGTTGATGATTTCAGCGCCGATAAGCAACCCGTTGAAGACTATGTGATCTCGAGCAACGCCTATATTCAGGGCCTGGTCTGGAATGCGCTGGGCAGTCACCCTATGGGTGCTAAGCAGCCTGGATATGGTACCTGGGCCTTCCCCGGGCACTCAGCAAAAACACATAACCTAGATTAAGGAGCCAAACATGACACATCATCATAACGACTACGACGTCGTCATCGTCGGTGCCGGTATTGCAGGTGCCATTATGGCTAAACAGCTGGGTGAACAAGGCAAACACGTGTTGATCCTGGAAGCCGGTACAGGCACTGACGGACGTTTCTTCGATCAGGGTAAAGAGCAGGGTTATGAATCCTACATGGAACGCTTTTTTACTGCCATGGCCAAGATCCCCAATGCCCCCTACCCCAATAATCCCAATGCCCCTCAACCCTTAGTGACAGATATTCAGAAGCCACCGCTCGATAAACCCGTTAGCGACCATGGGTATTTTGTCCAATATGGCCCGGATCCCTTTGCCAGCACCTATACCCGCAGCGAAGGTGGTACAACTTTGCACTGGCTTGGTACCTGTTTGCGTATGCTGCCTGAAGACTTTGAACTACAAAGCCGGTTCGGTCGCGGCCGGGATTGGCCAATCAGCTATCAGGAATTACAACCCTGGTACGAAATAGCAGAGCAGCATATCGGGGTCTCGGCAAATGCCGACGTGCAAAACTATCATCAAATTGACAATCCCAGTGTGCAGTTACCATTTGAAGAAAATTACAATTACCCGATGGAGCAAATACCACAGAGTTTTCTCGACCAGTACCTTGCCAAAGGACTGCAGGGTATGCAGGTTAACATTGAGAATCAAACCTACCCCATTGATGTGGTCGCCACACCACAAGGGCGCAACGGCATGCCACGCGGTGATTATCGCCCGGTGGGGGCTGTCGGTAATCCTGACCTTGGCCAGCGCTGCGCAGGTAACTCAAACTGTGTGCCCATTTGTCCTATTCAGGCTAAGTATTCTGCCTTGAAAACGCTGGAACAGGCCAAACAGACCGGCAATGTGACCATAGAAACACAAGCAGTGGCCTATCACCTGGCCGTAGATGACAACACCCAGAACATCTCCAAAGTGCACTACAAGCGCTACCACTCTACAGATTCTGCGGCTTTCGAAGATAAAGCCGTGACAGGCAAAATCGTGGTCCTCGCTGCCCATGCCGTCGAAAATGCCAAGCTCCTGTTGGCCTCCAATGTCGCTAACTCCAGTGATCAGGTCGGCCGCAACCTGATGGACCATCCGACTATGCTGACCTGGGGTCTGATGCCGTGCAAAATTGGCGCATTCCGGGGACCTGGCTCAACGTCCGGGATCCCATCGCTGCGCGGTGGCGCATTTCGTGCCGATCAAGCCGCATTTCGTATTGAGATAGGCAACTGGGGCTGGAGCTGGCCGGAAGGCGCGCCCATTGCCACAGTGCCTGATCTGATCGACAAGCAAGGATTGTTTGGCCCGGCGCTACGTCACAAAATCGCAGAAGAATACCCGCGCATGTTCCGCTTTGGCTTTTTGGTCGAGCAGTTACCGGATCCCAATAACCGTGTCACCATAGACGATCAATACCGGGATCAGCTGGGCAACTACCGACCCGTGATCCATTACAAAGTGACAGACTACACCCGCGCCGGGATGGCACAGGCCAAAGAAGTGTCGGATGCCATTTTCCAGCGGCTCGGTGTGGAACCCTTCACCCAGTACAAAAGCAGCGATCCGGGTTATGTGCAATATCAGGGCAAGGGCTATGTCTACAATGGTGCCGGACATCTCGTTGGCACACACCTGATGGGCGATAACCCGAAAGACTCAGTGGTTAATCGCGACCAGCGCAGCTGGGATCACCCCAACCTCTACCTGGTTGGCTGCGGCAATATGCCCACCATTGCGACCAGCAACCCAACGTTAACTATGGCAGCGCTGACCTTCTGGGCTGCTGACAATGTGTTAAACGCACTCGACCAGTATTAATGAGGGACCAGCCATGTATCACAAACTGCAAAAACGCCCAATAGAAACGCTCGAACAGCTGCATCATGATCTGCAACTGGCCATTGAACTGGAGTTCTCCACATTACCAGTCTACCTCAGCGCCTTATACTCCATAAAGGAAGGCACCAACCAGTGCGCTTATACCGTGATCCGCTCTGTCGTCATGGAGGAAATGTTCCACCTGACCAATGCCGCAAACCTGTTGATCGCCACCGGAGGTAGTCCGGCCATTAACAGTCCGGAGTTTCTGCCCACCTTTCCGACGAGACTGCCTGACGGTGAGACCTGGTTTGAAGCAGACCTGCAAAAGTTCAGCCCGGCGGCACTGCGAAACTTCCTCAAAATTGAAATGCCCGCCGATCTGGCAAAAGCGGGGGATATCACCATAGGCGAATTTTATGTCGGCATTGAAAACGGCTTAGAAACTCTGCATAACCGCTATGGCCCAGCACTGTTCCCTGCTGATTGCCATGACAAGCAAATCGCGCATAAGTATTACTATGGCGGCGGCGGAGAGATCACGCCAATCACCGATCTGGACTCGGCCAATTTTGCACTCAATGCCATTGTTGCCCAGGGTGAAGGCATACCAGAAAAGCACTGGAACCCAGAGCAACCTTTCCCGCTTGGGGAAACCACAGGCATAGACAGCGGCGACCATCAGCTCTTCATGCAACCCCGTGAGCTGTCTCACTATTATCGCTTCAATGAATTACTGCTGGGTTATCGCTATGTACAAGGAAATACGCCCGACTCGGGACCAACTGGCCCCGCTATTCCCATTGATTATCGGCAGGTTTATCCGATTCTGAAAAACCCTCAGACAGAAAACTATCAACCCTTCGAGGCCATCGCACGACTAGATACGGAATTTAACCTGACCCTGAGCCTGCTACTGGATCAACTTCACCTTGCCTTCAATGGCCAGCCTGACATATTGGTTGCTGCGGTAGGCACTATGTTTGGACTCAAAGAAAAAGCCCAGAATATGATGCGCGTGCCACTGCCTGATGGCAGCGGTCATCACGCAGCCCCGACCTGGCGCTACATCCCCATAGATAAACGCCCGGGAGCATGCTGATATGACCACAAGACGCTTCGATCACATTATTGTGATCATGTTTGAAAACCAGTATCGCGGTTATGTGATGAATAACCCTTACATGCGCAACCTCGCCGCACAGGGCATTGAGCTGACCAACAGTTTTGGCGTGATGCACCCGTCGCAAACCAATTATATCGCCTCACTCGCGGGTGAGCTGTGCAATGTGACCGACGATGAAGTGCCACCCAGATTGCCGCAACGCACCTTAGTTGACCTGATAGAAGACTCAGCGCAAAACCTCGACTGGCGTGCCTACATGGAAAGCTATGTGGCGGGCTGGACGCCCTGGAAAGCAAACAACTTCACACCCATAGACAGCTATCCGTATGTACTCAAGCACGACCCCTTTTCGTCATTTGCCCGTATTCTCGACAGCGAAGCGCGCTGGCAGAAAATTGGCAATGAGGCACAGTTCTACCAGGATTTACTCAACGATAACTTGCCCGAGTTTGCCTGGTTTACACCTAACATGTGGCACGATGGGCATTATTTGCTTGGCACCAAAGACAATGACCTCAAAGGCGAACGCGCCCCCGTGCTGGTGGATCAGCAAGCAGACTGGTTGAAGTCGTTTTTTGCCTCGATTAATTTCCCCGGCCCGGATAGCAAGCTCCCCGACAACACCCTGGTGGTCGTTACCTACGACGAGGCCGATTTTGAGTCGGATTATGACACCAGCCAGAAATATAAATATTACTACGACGGGCCGAATCAGATTTATACGGTGTTACTGGGCGATACCCTGACGCCCTCACAGCAACACGAAGGGTACAACCATTACTCTTTGTTGCGGACCATTGAAGAGAACTTTTCACTCGGTACGCTGGGCAAGAATGACTGCCATGCGAACTATTTCCGCTTTTTGTGGGATGAATCGCTGCACTGGCAACGGGCTCAGTCCTTGCCACACCTGGAACAGATCTGCGATCTGCAAGCCGCCAGCTTGGGTGAGCAACTCTACCTCTTCTATACACGACATGATCAGCCCGGTCAGTTGCACTGTACCAGCTTTGACGGCCATAGCTGGTCAACGCCATTACAGCTTCAGACGGACTGCAAAGATCAACTTCAGCTCAGTGCGCAGGGCAATACACTGGTGCTGGGATATCGTGATATGGACTTACGTATTACCCTGCACATCCTCACAACTAATCAGGGCTGGCAAACCTTGCCTGCTCCCAGCAATGAATGCATATCAGCCCTGGCATTACAGGTGTTGCCAGAGAGTCACGATCTGTTACTGGTGTATCGCGATCAGCAGGACTGCATGCAAGCACAGCGTTATGCCCAGCAACAGTGGCAACCTAAGCCACAACCACTGGTGTGCAAACCCACAGGCCCATTCACTTTAGCCTCATTGGGCAGCAATACCCTGCTGATATATCGCGAAGGCAATGGTCAGGCGCTGGCCTGTCTGAGCTATAACAGTGCAGAATTTAATGTCACCGATGTCAGTAACAGCACCTATGCGGGACCACAAGACAATGCAGTGAGTCACCAGTGGTCGACCAATGGGTTTGGCATTGGCCATTTCTCCCAGGCCCCTAGTAAATTAACGCCTGATGAGCCAGAGCCGCAGGAACACAGTTACCAAAGTGAAGGCAACCTCGCCGCAGCGACGCTCGATGGCGTGATCCACTTGTTTCACAATGCCCCTAACAGCCAGCAGCTGCTGAGCGCCTGCTTTTCTATTCCAGGTGTGCTCACCAGTCAACAGGCTGTCTCCTACGACCCAGCCAAAGCCGATACCACCAGCAACGGCTATGGCACCATGGCCGAAGCAGGCTGGAGTGAGCAACAGATGCTCAACAACGCCCATCGCGACCCAGGCACTCCATTGTGTGCTGCGCGCTATCAGGACCAGCTTTGGTGCTTCTATCTGAGTAGCCATGACCAGCAGTTGCGGGCCCATGTGGCCGCTTACTTATCGACAGATTGTCGCACTACTTAAAGGTCATACAGCGACACACTGACAATGACGATCAAATTAAGATGAATCAATAAGTACAGACGAAGGCAGCCAGGGATCCCGCCGCCTTCGAGCAGTCACTGTAGGGATCAAGCCTATGGCACTTTGGGATACCCCATGGAATGCCAGTAGCAATTAATGAGGAAACCATCATGACT
Source organism: Pseudoalteromonas rubra (assembly GCF_000238295.3). Classification (NCBI taxonomy): domain Bacteria; kingdom Pseudomonadati; phylum Pseudomonadota; class Gammaproteobacteria; order Alteromonadales; family Pseudoalteromonadaceae; genus Pseudoalteromonas; species Pseudoalteromonas rubra. The sequence continues at coordinate 165,970 of NZ_AHCD03000020.1, read as the reverse complement.
GACGTAACGCCCCCTGATCTTTCAAAACCTTTGCTGATCGATCCGGCACAGGAAAACCCGCCAGCGCCGACAACAGAACTAGGCCCGCTACAACACTTGATCGGCACCTGGACCAATCAACCTTTGGGTAACTCTGGCATGGGGGGAACGGACAAACCGTTTTCTTACTGCCTGATGCCACTGCCTCAGGAAGCCAGCTATATCCTGAAAAACTTTGCTTACTATGAAGAATTAACCTTTTCGGCTATTCACGGCACGGCCCCCAACCGCGGTGGCTTAGGCACGCAAGTTGCCAACACCCTGTTTTACGAGCAACGTGTCTACTTTGCCGATGGCCCGGCAAAAGATCAGCTGGTGCATGCCGAAAATGGCTCACTGCTATTCCTGACCGATCGAAAACAACTTCTGGGGCCTTATGGCAACGGGGAAAAGCCGGGGATCGGTACTGAAACCGTACCTAACAGTGTACCGCCCACACAAGCCTATGACTTTATCAAGCAAATGTCGGTACCACATGGTAACTCCATTCTGGCCAGCGGGCATTTTCAGTCAGGCACAGGTGTGCCCACCATTCCGATGCTGAGCAAAAGTGACGTGCTCCCCATGGGCCTGCCCCATGATGTCAGCACCGATCAGTACAGCACCAAAAGTGTTGGCAACCTGAATCCGGACTTTACCCTGAACCCCAATCAACCGCTGAATAATGCATTGGAAGTATCCCCACCGAAGAAATTCATTTTACTGGAAGTCGATACCGAGCACTCCGGCATTCCGGTTACCAACATAGGCTTTGAACAGCAACACGCCAACGTCAGCCGTTACGCCATCAGCTATTGGCTGGAATCACTCGATGGCAGTGATAATTTCACTCAGCTTCAGTACTCGCAAAATATCACCATGGAGATCCCCATTCAGAGCCAGCTCGTCACCTTCCCGCACATCACTACCAATACCTTAGTCAAAAAGGCCTAAGTGCAGCAGGTATAAAAAAACCGGACTGACATCAGTCCGGTTTTCTTTTTTGCAAGATTAGATAGGCGAGCCTGGCGGCATCGGCAGGGCTTTAAAGCCTGATGGCCATTGACCACTTTCCAGATACTGCGCCACTAAATCCGCCAGATAGGTGTCGAATGCATCAGCCTTGCTGCTGCCACCAAACAGAGAGTCGTCACTGTATTGCTCAACCAGCTGACTCAGATAGTAACGCAACTGAGCCTGGACTTCCGGTGCCAGCTTATCGCTGCTACCCAGCTCTGCCAGGCGGTAGGCTGTTAAAAACTGCACACGCTGCGCCAGTTTCGTTGCCATGCCCGACTCCGCTTTCGGCTGAAAAACATGCTGATAAACCGTGTTCAGCAGATCGTCGCTGTTCAGGTTGGCATGATTACGCGCCCCCTGCTGCGCCAATCGATTTAGCCGCTGCGGGTTCAGCAATAAACTCAGGGTATGTTGAGCCGCCACTTCTGGCAACGCCATCGCATCCAGTGTCAGACCAGTTCGGCCTTTGATGCTTTCACGGGTTTTATACTCGCCATAGGCTTTAGGCGGGATCAGCGCCAGCACCGATTCCGGGATCATCAGTTGCTCAGGAGACAAGGTATCCAGCAGGGCCGAGAGCGCTGCCTGCTGCTGTGCCTTACCTACCACTTGTGCGCCTTTGGCAGTTTGCGCGCCACGCACTTCATAGTCGTAGTCTACACCACCGATCAGTTTCACTGCCGATTCCACCTGATAACGATGGAACAAGTACAGCGGCACCAGCTTTTCTTCTAGCTGAGATAACGCCTCACCGGTTTTGATGTTATTCAGGCCAAAACGGGCAAGCGCCTTACGACGAATATCCAGCACCCGCGTTAATTCAGCTGCCGGGTCTCCACCGTTATCCCACAGGTGGGCAGTCGGGTGTGCACCGCCTTTAGGACGGGCATCGGCATCCGAGATAAACTCCAGTCCTTTATTCTTGTTCTCTGCCAGAATAGCAGCCAGCCCCTGAGCTTCATCCACTGCGGTAAAGTCGCTGTAGCCATACTTGATCACCTGGGTATCCCACTCCCCCATGCCTGATGCGTAGCCTTTGCTGATGTCCAGCTCACCCTGATCGTTCATACCCACCAGCGGATGCGGATAGTCCATCACAGAAGCACGGTCTTTCACAGACGCAGAGAAGTTATGGGCAATCCCCAGCGTGTGGCCAATCTCGTGAGCACTGAGCTGACGAATACGGTCCAGCGCCATGGCATGCAGGCGCTCCGTCACTTCATCACCTTTTACAAATGGCGCAGCTAAGGCTTCGGCAATCAGAATGTCCTGGCGCACACGCAATGAGCCCAGGGTGACATGACCTTTAATGATCTCGCCGGTACGCGGGTCTATCACCGATGCCCCATATGACCAGCCGCGGGTCGCGCGGTGGACCCACTGGATCACGTTGTAACGAATGTCCATAGGATCGGCATTTTCCGGCAGCACTTTAACCTGAAAGGCATTTTTGTAACCCGCCGCTGCAAAGGCCTGATCCCACCAGCGCGCACCATCCAGTAGTGCGGTCTTCACCGGCTCCGGCACGCCCGGATCCAGGTAATATACAATCGGCTCGACCGGTTCAGAAATTTTTGCAGTCGGGTCTTTCTTGTTTAAACGGTGACGCGGAATATAACGCACATACATAGACTCGCTCAGCGGCGCTGAGTAATCCTTATGCTCAATGCTCCAGTAACCCGATTGCGGATGGAATGCGCGGGGCTGATAATTGTCATCCGGCAGCTCAATCAGCGAGTGGTGCTGATGGACTGTCACCGCATAGGGATTGGCCGTCGCCTGCTTCACATACTCACCAGGCTTGCTGCCCTTAAAGGTCAGTACCGCTTCCAGCTCGGTATTTTTCATAAAGGCCTTGGAGCGTGGCATATAAGTCGCGCTGCGGCTGGCATCGAGGCTGTAACTACCCTGCTTGCGCGCCGCCAGCGTCCGCGACACGCCATGCACATCCGATAACAGATAAGGGGTGTAATCGATCAGTACACTATCATCGTCTTCGGCCACTACTTTAAAGCCATTTAAAATGCTGGAGGCAAACGCCTCTTTAACGCTTTGCTGCTCCGCCGGATTATCGGCACTGGCACGAAAATAGGTATTCAGTGCGCGCAGCATCACCTTGTCACCAAAGCGCTCAAACTGCACCAGGTAAGTACTGCCCAGCTGGCCGCGATCTAAGCCAATGTCGTTGGATCCGACACCGTACGGCAGACTGTGCTGGAGTAAGAACGGCTGCGAGAGTTTATCCACATCCAAGTAAATTTTGCCACTGGCAGGGTCGCTGTAGAACGCATAAAACCCAGGGAAATGGTTGAGTTTGTCAGTAAATTCATCAATAGACTTAATTGCAGCGTGCGCTTGGGGTATCATAGCCAGCAGCAAAGCCGAGAGCATGTGAGGTGCAAAGCGTGTTTTTCGCATTTTCTTATCTTTGTTGTGTTAGGTTAGATGACTGGTACCTCATTTGTATATTAAATCGTATACAAAATACAGTTATTTAGGACAAAATTCAGCGCTGTTTGTGGCCTGCTCTCTCACTCTATCAGGGCTGCAACATAACCGTTATCAGGACTAAAATTTATGCGTAGACTTCCACCGGTGTTAATTGAAGACGGCTGTTCCCGTGAACTGGTTTCTCTGATCCGAACCATTCTGGCTGCCTGTAAAGAAATCTCTTTCCGCGTAGGTCAGGGCGCGCTGTCAGGCGTGCTGGGCTCAACGCTGGATGAAAACATTCAGGGCGAAACTCAGAAGAAACTCGACGTACTGTCTAACCAGCTACTCAAAGACATTCTGCTGGAATCTGGCTATGTAAAAGCCATTGCCTCAGAAGAAGAAGAAGGCACGGTTGCGGGCAGCCCGGATGCCAAATTTATTGTCGCATTCGATCCACTGGACGGTTCTTCTAATACCGACATCAATTCACTGGTAGGCACCATCTTCTCTATCATGGAAGCCCCGGAAGATGCGGATCCGGCTGATCCGGCTATCTTTATGCAGCCGGGCCACAAGCAAATTGCCGCAGGCTACGTGTTGTATGGCCCGTGCACTACACTGGCACTGACCACAGGTAAAGGCACGCGTATCTTCACGCTGGATAAAACCCACGGCAGTTTCCTGCTGACCGAAGAGTTTGCCAAAGTACCGGCCGACACTCAGGAGTTTGCCATCAACGCATCAAACCAGCGTCACTGGCAACCGGCCATGCAAAACTACATCAACGACCTGCTGGCAGGCGACACCGGCCCGCGCGGTAAAAACTTCAACATGCGCTGGATTGCTGCCATGGTAGGTGATGTACACCGCGTACTATGTCGCGGCGGCCTGTTTACTTACCCGGCCGACACCAAAAACCCGGAAAAGCCATACAAGCTGCGTCTGATGTACGAAGCCAACCCGATGGCGATGCTGGTAGAGCAAGCCGGCGGTCTGGCCCATACCGGCGAGCAACGCATTCTGGATATCGACCCGGAGCATATCCACCAGCGCGTGGCGGTGATCTTAGGCTCGAAAAACGAAGTCGAAGCCTGTCTTGGGTATCATAAATAATCCCTTTATCTGGCTACACAGTTTATACGCCATGGTGAGCTCGCCATGGCGTTTTTGTTTCTCACCTATTATCTCATCTTAACCTGCTCTTGCAGCCGGCTTTGCACAAGCCCCTTATACGCTTTGGTAAACTGGGCCTAAAACGAATGCTGAGCAGCATGGAAGCACAATGACGCAAGCACACTATTATCTGCCGCAATGGCTGATCACCGAAGATCTCCACGAAATGACGCCCCCACCCCAGCCAGATTCCCTGTAACCTTGCCACACAGAACAAAAAAAGCCATGGCCGCTTGCGCGTGCCATGGCTTGCTCTTAATCAAACCGTGCTAACGTGTCATTACTGACAATTGGCAATTTCTTTCCATGGGCCCAGTGAGGCCGGGTTGTTGCCCTGAGTCCACCACTTCGCTTCATAGGTTTTACCGCCAAAGGTCACCTGATCACCGCCGGTGTATACCTGAGTTTCATTCCAGGGTGCCGGGCAAGAATTGCCAGGTTCAAAGGTCACCTGTACGCTGTGTGCAGCAGACAGTGCCGGGAAAGTGTAGCTTGACTGCGCTGTCACGCTCACGCCATCGACTTTCAGTGTGGCGACACGGTAACCGCTGTCTGGTACAAAGGTCAGGGTAAAATCGGTGTTGCCTTTGCCGCTGATCACACCGCTTGCATCCGGCGCTGGTGAAATGCTACCACCTGTGCCCACAACCGTTGCCGTGATATCGTAGAATACCGGCACGTCAATCACTGCATCGACAAAGTTACCCGATACGTAATCGAAGTTTGCAGCGCTGAGGCTGTTCACATCGGTGTTTTTCAGTACCAGACGCTTCTGATCGCCTTTTGATGCGGTCTCATCCAGCGTGATCACTGTATCTGCACCTTCCTGCGTTAGCACCAGCATAGAGAAGGTGTAGTTGAACAGTGGCATGCTGATCACGGTTTTTGCCGGGTCAAAGCTGTTCACTGTCAGCGCCATATTCCAGCCCCAGTTCTGGCTGTTCAGCGGCACGATGAAGCCCAGGCGGTCATAACCACCGGTGACGTTATCAAACATCTCAGGCGTCAGATCAGCCACTGTCAGACCGACCAGCTCAACCGAGCTGTAAATACCACCATCTTTAGCCTGTACACCGACGACCAAAGCAGTGTCTGTTTCGTACGCTTTCAGGTGCTTAAAGCCAATTCCTGCGGTGCCACGGATCTTATCCAGCTGAGGATTAAAGCCCGTCACGGTTTGCTTACCAGACCACGCAATTTCATAGATATCCGACTGGGCGATCACCGCTTCGGTATTAACGTTCACAGCCGCAGCCGATACGCCTTCCAGTACCACACGCTGACCAGCAAACGCTAATTCAACACCCGCAGGTACGTCTGACACAGACAGGTTACTCAGTGGCGCAGCAGCCTGCCAGTCACGCAGGATGATGCGATCTTCGCCAACAGTGAAGTCACGTACTGTGGTCACTGAGCCGCTTTGCTCATGCAGTTCAATGGTGTCTGCACCACCGCCAGGCAATACTAAATCGTTGCCCCAACCAGCGGAGAGCTTTTCGTCGTATTTAGATCCTTCGATAACGTCATCTGCTGGCGTGTCGAAAATGGTGTTGTAGCCACCAAACTTATGTACATATTTGGTGATACAGGTACCCAGTTCATCACAGGTGATCTCATCCTTGGTAAGCAAGCGTGCTGTACCCCAGGCACCACGTAAGTGTGCCGCAGCCAGCAGGCCAGACATGGTGGCTTGTACTGTGATGGCGTTACCATTGTCGTCTGTACCAGGCCAGCTCTTCGCCAGTGCCTGCTCCCAGGTCATGTTGGCATCGGTCAGCAACTGCGTCATCACGCCATAGTTAAACCGCATAGCATCACGCATCACCAGTTCCTGATTATCCGGGATCAGCAGATCAGCAAACGAGTTGACGCCATTCTTACCAACAAAGGTCCCTTCCCAGCGGTTCACATCCGTTGCCTGGATTTGGTTACCGCCTGAGCCGACGATCTCAACCAGGGCTTCCGTTTTACAGCCAATCCAGGTGCTGTCTTCCACAAACACATAGAAACTGTCGTATTCCTTACCATCCACTGTCACTACTTTCGGGCTATAGTAACCGGCATCGATCAGTACCGCTTCACCGAGCTGATAGCCCACGAAACCCCAAGCATTCATCGAGTTATACTGCATGGTTTTGAACATCTCAGCACTATACGGAGTTTGTGAGTTATAGATGCCGTCAATGCCCAGCTTAGTGAAGAACTGATTAATGGTGGTATCTTCCGGGATCATGCTGCCTGTTGAGCAATCACGTACCATACGACCTGGCGCTGACACTTTGGCATACTTGTAAACCGGGTTATTCAGGTTCTCAAGGTAAAAATCTGCCAGAGCAGGGTTAATACCCGATTCGAAGTTTCTTAAGCTATCCAAAAAGTCCTGTACGCCTGTTCCCGCTGACGCAGAACAACTTAAGATTACGGCTACTGCACATCCTGTCATTTTCAATTTCATTAGGTGTTTCCTCATTATTTTTTTAATCGAAACAAATCCAGCAATATCAACCCGATCAGAGCAACAATTTTAATGAACATCCGCGACCCAACCCTAAGCCGCCTACCAATAAACCCGCATTAATTATCCACACCGGGTTTATATCGCTGAAGCAGTGAGCTAACCTATCTTGCTGAATCTACAAAACAGGCATTTCTATTTGCTCAACTAATATACAAGCTAGCGTTCGCAAAATAATAAGTCAATCATTTTTACAAAATTTATTGCAATAAAGTTTCATGCGTAGGAACAGGTAACAACAGGTGAAATAAGGCAAGCCGGGCAAACTTGCCTTAACCGAGTAGAAGTGTGGGCACATCGCACCTGCCCGGCAAACAGTGCCTGGGCATTGAGTGTATGTCCCCTTATCCGCACACCTGGGCAATCTTCCTTGCCAGGTGATGCGCGGATTGACCAGTTAAAACCGAACTGGCCTAAAGGAAGCGGGAACTTCCCTTATTCTGAGGCCGCACAGCATGGGGGGCCATGCGGAAGGTCAGTATTAGAAGCGAACGCTGGCACCCACAAAGTAACGCGTACCAAACTCATCGACAGCGTGGACGATATTGCCTGCTGTTGGCTGTCTTAGCACCAGCGCCTCATTGAGCAGGTTAATCGCTTCAAATGACACATCAACGTTGTCCGTGACATGCCATACCACAGAAGCATCAACCTGGTCGTACGCATCGTTCAGGCTATCCAGGCTACTGCCGTTATACTGGCGTACCCAGTCATCACGGTAGTTGTAGGCGAGGCGGACACTGAACAAGTCGTTTTCGTAGTAACCCGACAGGTTATAGGAGTTTTGTGATACTTCTTCAATGGGCATTTCCTTACCCGTCGAGTCAGTGCGGCTGCTATCGGTATAGGTGTAGTTTGCCTGTATACCAAAGCCGTTTTCAAACGCATGCTGATACTGTAATTCAATACCACGTACATCGGCTGTACCGACGTTACGCGAGCGGGTCACCAGACACCCTTCACCACATCCGGGATAGAACTCAGCAGCGGTCGTTTGCTCAATATAGTCACTGATGTTCTTCACAAACAAGGTCGCACCTAACACGGAAGACGGGTTGAAGTACCACTCGATACCCATGTCATATTGGTCTGACTTATACGGGTCCAGGTCCGGGCTACCGACGTTCGCTGTTTTAAAGCTCTCTGAAATAATGTCCGCGACTTTCATGTCGTCATAGTCTGGTCGTGATACCGTTGATCCCGCCGCAAATCGGAAGATCATGTCTTCGCTCAGATCGATCGCCAGGTTCAGGCTGGGAAGATAATTCGTATAACTTTTATCGACTTCTCCCTTCACCCCATTGATTTCACCTTTGGAGAGAATATCGGTTTCGACTATACGCAAGCCTAAGTTACCGCGGAAGCCTTCTCCTGAGAAGTTGGCTTTTACGTACGCAGCGGCAATGTCCTCTTCAATAGAGAAGGCATCTTTCACTGTGACAGTGCCCGGCGCATTGCTACGCGCATAATCCCACAACCCGCGAGTACCAATTGGAAAACCAGACAAGCTACCTGCACGCCCTTCGGCACTATGCAGGCCCGACACAAAACCACCGTTAAAGTCGCCAAGTGTCAGTCGTTCACCCCCTTCACGGATGGCGTCAACATTCAGATCCTGGTTATTTTCCTGGTATGAGAACACTTGTTCTTGGAACTTAATGCCAGCCTGGATTGAGGTCATCACAGGTGAATCCAGCTCAAAGGTAAAATCAGCCTGAATATAATCTATCTCATTATCGCGTTCATAATTGATATAGGTATATTCATGGAACAGTTCAAAATTATCATGACTGCTCATATAGTCCGGGTTGACCGGAATGAGCTCTAGCGGGCCACTCACATCATAAGAAAAGCCTGAATTGGCACGCTCACTGATATCACCCCACCAGGTACTTGTCTGGCCAATTCGGCCTTGGGCGGTTGACTGACCAAGGACAAAGTCGGCAGACCAGGTATCTGCCTGATAATTCGCAGTAAAGTTAATAACATCCGTTTGCATGTCTGGTGTACGCAATACCGTGTTGTTGAACAGAGGGGCGCGACCCGGGCCTGAGGCTGTGACCGTTGCTGCGGTAACAATCCCTTGCTCATTCACTCTGACCGAATCTCCCTGCAAGGTACCGTAATCCATGATGGTGAATAGGGCCGAGTTAATGTGGTCGTTTTCCAGTTCAAACAAATTGTAATCCAGGCCAAGTGTCAGCGCGTCGCTCGGCGCATACTGAACACTGATCTGGCTACTGCTTCGCTCTCTGTCTTCATCGAACAGAATAGAGGCCGCACAACAAGACGTTTTTCTCAGCACACCATTGCTGTCTTCGAGTGTCGTTGCACCAGGAGGACCAAATGTGGACAAGGTTTCACGATATACTTTCGACTCTTCATTTGAATAGGCGACCAGGATACCAAAGTTTTCCTGCTCGTTTTTCCAGCTTGCCAGACCAGAGTATGCCGGCGACCACTCTTTGGCGTTTCGTATAACTTTTATCGACTTCTCCCTTCACCCCATTGATTTCACCTTTGGAGAGAATATCGGTTTCGACTATACGCAAGCCTAAGTTACCGCGGAAGCCTTCTCCTGAGAAGTTGGCTTTTACGTACGCAGCGGCAATGTCCTCTTCAATAGAGAAGGCATCTTTCACTGTGACAGTGCCCGGCGCATTGCTACGCGCATAATCCCACAACCCGCGAGTACCAATTGGAAAACCAGACAAGCTACCTGCACGCCCTTCGGCACTATGCAGGCCCGACACAAAACCACCGTTAAAGTCGCCAAGTGTCAGTCGTTCACCCCCTTCACGGATGGCGTCAACATTCAGATCCTGGTTATTTTCCTGGTATGAGAACACTTGTTCTTGGAACTTAATGCCAGCCTGGATTGAGGTCATCACAGGTGAATCCAGCTCAAAGGTAAAATCAGCCTGAATATAATCTATCTCATTATCGCGTTCATAATTGATATAGGTATATTCATGGAACAGTTCAAAATTATCATGACTGCTCATATAGTCCGGGTTGACCGGAATGAGCTCTAGCGGGCCACTCACATCATAAGAAAAGCCTGAATTGGCACGCTCACTGATATCACCCCACCAGGTACTTGTCTGGCCAATTCGGCCTTGGGCGGTTGACTGACCAAGGACAAAGTCGGCAGACCAGGTATCTGCCTGATAATTCGCAGTAAAGTTAATAACATCCGTTTGCATGTCTGGTGTACGCAATACCGTGTTGTTGAACAGAGGGGCGCGACCCGGGCCTGAGGCTGTGACCGTTGCTGCGGTAACAATCCCTTGCTCATTCACTCTGACCGAATCTCCCTGCAAGGTACCGTAATCCATGATGGTGAATAGGGCCGAGTTAATGTGGTCGTTTTCCAGTTCAAACAAATTGTAATCCAGGCCAAGTGTCAGCGCGTCGCTCGGCGCATACTGAACACTGATCTGGCTACTGCTTCGCTCTCTGTCTTCATCGAACAGAATAGAGGCCGCACAACAAGACGTTTTTCTCAGCACACCATTGCTGTCTTCGAGTGTCGTTGCACCAGGAGGACCAAATGTGGACAAGGTTTCACGATATACTTTCGACTCTTCATTTGAATAGGCGACCAGGATACCAAAGTTTTCCTGCTCGTTTTTCCAGCTTGCCAGACCAGAGTATGCCGGCGACCACTCTTTGGCGTTACCATGATAGGCGTTTTCTACGGAAGCAAATACGGTACCTGAGTCCATATCCAGGGGCTTGCGGGTTTTAAGGTTAACCGTACCACCCATAGCGCCCTCGTTGATATCCGACTCAACTGACTTATACACATCCATACCGGAGATTTGTTCTGACGCGAGCATTTCAAAGTTAAAGCTACGGTTCACACCACCCAGGTCAAACCAGCCAACACTGGCCACGTTCTGGCCATTCAGCAACACCATGCTGTGCTCAGGCGCAGTACCACGCACTGTCACACCGCTGACCTCACCAAAGGTTCTGACCACAGTCACACCCGGAATACGCTGCATCGCATCACCGATGTTTTTATCCGGGAATTTACCTATGTCTTCAGCCGAAATTGAGTCGACAACAGAGTTCGCAAAACGCTTAGTGTTCAGCGCCTCCGTGAGGCTGCGTCTGATCCCTCTTACTTCAATGGTTTCGATTGCCCGATTCGCACCATCTTGTTCCTCAGCCGCAGCACCGAACGACATACCCGACAACGCTGTTGCTACACATACTGCCACGTAACTGGATTTCAGATAGTTATTCAGATACTTGGTTTTTACCTTTGAGCCCTGATTTTTCATGCTCTTCTCCCCTTTGCCTTTTCCCAAGCCGTTCATTCCCAGTGAGTCGACTGGCTTGTGTTATTATCAAACTGTCATTTTTTATTAGTAAAATTGATATACTAAGTATTTATTAAATCATTTTGACTAATTGTCAAGCACTTATTATTTCGTTTTGCTGATCTTTTTAAAGTTGCTCTGCGATAACCCGGGCACTCACGGCCCTGCTCGAGTAAGCACAAACATAAGTTGATAGATCAGCATATTGCGATAATTCGTAGTCAGAACGCATGGCGACCACAATGACCCTGCCAGGCCATTTTTGTAGTGCCTGCTGCACACGTTGCTGCTGGTCTGCCACATCGAAGCTTTCTCCCGGTAAGGGGTAATCTTCAGTGATCAACACTAAGGGCTCAGCCAGCGGTTCGGTGGGAGCCTGCAGCGCAGCCATAAATTGCTCATGCTGCCAGAGTCGATATTCCCGCCCGCGCTCTGCCAGCGTTTCAAGGATCACATCCCGGGCTGAGTTCGGATCGTTAGGACCGATCCCCCGGCTATTGACAATGTTGTCGTACCCTTTGGGATCAGCGGCAAATGCCAGCGTAAATGCGCGGTCTTCGAGTGGCCAGTGCTGGTCGTCATTACGTAATACCCGAACGGCCGAACTTGCCGCCTCGCGTGCCAGCTCATTGGCGCTTTCCAGCACACTGGCGGTTGTTTGCGATGAGGTAGCAAAGTGCTGATATTTAAATGCCAGTACCTGCTGCAAGCGGGCATCGATAACCGATTCACTTAAACTGCCCTGTTTAACCGCAGCGATCACACCATCAATGGTTTGTGCCTGAATAGCTTTGTAGGGCGTGGTGCTGTTTTCGTAGTGCTCTTCACTGAGCATCACCAGGTTGGCGCCTGCCTGCAATGCCAGGATGGCCGCTTCTTCTGGCGCATAGTTCTTACGCATGGACCACATATTCATGCTGTCGGTGATAATAATGCCGTTAAACCCTAACTGCTGGCGCAATACGCCCTGCAAAATAGTGGACGATAAGGTCGCCGGATAGTCGGCATCTATTTGCGGGTAGCTGATATGACTGGTCATGATCAGCGGCACGCCAGACTCAATCGCCGCTTTAAAAGGCAGCAGATCTTCGCGCATCAATTGCTGCAAAGACTTATCAACCACAGGCAGGGTCTGGTGCGAATCATTGTGAGTATCGCCGTGGCCGGGAAAATGTTTGGCACAACTCAGGCTACCACTTCGCTGTACGCCACGTACCGCGGCAGCAACATGGCGGGCAACATGATGGGTCTGCTCACCAAAGGCGCGTAAACCAATGATCGGATTATCCGGGTTGGCATTCACATCCGCACAGGGTGACAGCAGCGTGTTGTAGCCAACTTCCTGCATCTGCTCGGCAAAGACCTGATACATGTCTGCCGTCAGCGCCGTGTTGTCCGCTTTACCCAGACCCAGGTTACCCGGTCCCAGATCGGTATACTGAGTCAGGATCCCCCAGGAGCCTTCCTGATCCACGGCCAACAGTAAAGGCGCATCGCAGGCTCTCAATGCCGCCTCATGCTGTAACTCACGGGCTAGCTGCGCTGCACTGGTCGGGTTAGCAGCATTATCATCGGTAATGTAAAAACCCCCAATATGCCGTTCCTTGACCAGCGTCTTTGCGTAATCACGATCTTCTCCGGCAAATGCCAGAACAAACAGCTGTCCAACCTTTTCTTCGATAGAAAGTGTGTCGATAAGCTGTGCTACTTTCTTTTCAATATCCATACTGCCCTCTGATTTTTGGCAAAACAAAGCCCTCAGCGCCACGGCACCGATTTATTATTCGTTCAGATAAGGAAGCGCCTGTCTGGCACCTCGCGGGTGAAACTGATCCGTTTATATACCTAGCCTGAGCAGGAGGCGGAGCAATACGCATTCACCTTCAGCTTATTGGCCAGGCATGAGCCCGGACAGACACGGTGTTAGGCGGCGGATTTAGCGCCCGTGATCAGCCCGACCAAGTCTTCTTTGGTCACATCGCTGACCGACACATCTGCCACTGACTGCCCCTGATACAACACCACTGCACGATCACAGGTTTCGACCACATGCTGCATGTTGTGACTGATCAGCAGGACGGCAACCCCCTGAGAGCTGATCACATTGATCAGTTCATTGACCTGCGCACTCTGCTCAACCCCCAGCGCTGCCGTCGGCTCATCCATGATCACAATGTCGGCTCCCCAGTTCACTGCACGAGCAATGGCAACAGCCTGACGCTGACCACCAGACAGGCGATGGATCTGCTCCTGATAACTGGGGATACGACTGTTCAGTCGGTTCAGGGCTTTCTTCGCACGCTTCTCCATGGCTTTTTTATCCAGCCAGCCAAGTCGGCGTAAGATTGGATTCTTATGGCGGATCTCTCGGTTAAGGAACAGGTTTTCTGTGATATCGAACTCCGGCACCATGGCCAGGTCCTGAAACACCGTTTCGATTCCCGCTTCACGTGATGCCAAAGGAGAGTCGATATGCACCGGCTGACCATTGACCAGAATGGCTCCTTCATCTGGCGGGTGGATCCCGGAGATACAGCGCACCAGGGTAGATTTACCTGCACCATTATCGCCGAGCAATCCCACAACTTCGCCTTTGTTGATGGTAAAGCTCACGCCTTTAAGCGCATGTACACCACCAAAACGCTTATGTACATCCCTCACTTCGAGGGCGATTTGATCCAATGCACTTCTAACCATTTTTCAACTCCTTGACACCAATTGCCACTGCCACAATCAAGATGGCGCCGCGCGCGATCATTTGTTCGTTTGTGGAAAAACCAGACAAGATCAGACCGTTGTTGATCATGCCCATTAACCAGGACCCCAGAATGGCGCCGATAATACACGCGCGGCCACCAAACAGGCTGGTACCGCCAATCGCGACTGCTGCAATGACGGTCAGCAGATCTGCCTCACCCAGGGTATAACGCGCGCCATGTAAACGACCGGCATACAAGAGTCCGGCCAGCGCAGCCGCCATCGAGGAAATGACCAGAGCATAAATGCGCACCTGAGTCACTTTAATCCCCATCGCCAGAGCCGCTTTAGGGCTACCGCCCACTGCAAGTAAGTGCTTACCAAAGGCAAGCTTAGTCAGGACCACATAGCCTAGTGCCGCTATCACCAGGGTCCAGATGAATAAAGAAGGAATGCCAAATACTTCACCAGCACCAAAAAACGCGGTGAAAGTTTGATCTATGATTGGCACCGACTCCAGGTTCGTCAGCTGGCGCGACAGACCGGTGATCACGCCCATAGTGCCCAGGGTGATCAACAAAGATGACACCTGCAAACGCTCAATCAGCAAACCGTTGATCAGGCCGACGATCAAACCCACACTGAGTGCTCCCAGCACGGCCAGAGGAATACCCACATGTTGCAACAGCAGGGCGCCCACCAGGGCAGATAAAGCCACCACAGAGCCTATCGATAAGTCAATATGACCCACCGCCAGCGCAAAGGTAAGCCCCACCGCCATCACGGTGATCGGTGCCGTTTGACGCACGATGTTCATAAAGTTAGTCAGACTAAAAAAGCCCGTATCATGCAGTGCGACTGCAAAAATCAGCATCACTGCAAGGAATATGTAGTAGATAAAAAACTCTCGTTTCACAGCCAGCAACTTGAGTTGCTGCATAGGTAGTTGATTAACGCTCATGGTATTCCTTATTGTTTTAACGCTAAATTCAGGAGTCTTGGCAGGGGCGACTGAAAGGCGCGCTGCCAGATCTCAGCAATATTATCTCGCTTAACGGTGTCAAACGGCACTAAGGTAAAGTGTGGCGCCGGTAAACCCAGGGTAGAAGCAGCACCGAGCCGGGCCATGGTCTGCCCGATGTCGAATGGCCTGTCTGCAATAGTGCCATGCACATTGCCACCCATCGCCATATCCAGCAGGTTGTTCACACCCAGGTCGTGGGTGATCACTTTAATATCGCGTCGGCCTAAAGAACGCAGTGCTTCCACCACCCCTTCCGCGGCGGCATCCCAGGACACATAAATGGCCTCCAGCTCAGGATGCTGCAATACCATCGCCGCTGCGACATTGCTGGTTTCATGCTCTTTGATGAAGCCCCGCTCAATGACCACATTTAATCCGGGGTAAGCTTTCAGGCCCTTGCGGTATGCATTATCACGATTATTGGTGATAAAGTAGCTGGCATCGTGGTAAATCATGCCAATCTTACCTTTATCTCCCAACGCATCGGCCGTCAGATCAGCCGCCGCTTTACCCATCCCAAACATGTCATCCGTCACAATACCGACAAAGTCTTTGCCTTGCTCAAATCCCGGGATGGGGTTGCTCAGTAATACCAGTTTGGCACCACGCTCAATGGCTTTGGCATAGCTTTGTTTGGTACTGACCCCATCGACGCTGAGCGAAAGAATAATATCGGGCTTCAATGCGGCAATGTTCTCGAGATCGGCCACTTGTTTCGCAGGGTCAAACTGCGCGTCAGTCGCAGCCACCACTTTAATGCCTAACTTTTCAAATTCGGCACGTGCACCGCGCGATACCGCTGCCACCCAGGGACTGGCCCCATGCCAAACAAGCGCTGCAGTCAAATCTTTTGATTTAATTTGCTCACTCTGCTGCTCTGTCAGGTGGATATCACTGGATTTTGCCGCTTTGCTCCAGTCAATACTTTGTGCCGCCCAGCTCATCGACGTTGCGCAGAGCGCAGCAGCGGCAAACATCCCGCTAAACCACGTCCGACGGCGGTGGCCATTCATCTGAGTTCCTGTAGACATAGGTAGATCCTGCTGTTGATTATTAAAATTCGCGCTTGCGAACGCCCTAACTGCCATTTTTATACTGGCATTTAGGATCAGTTTTGTTGTATTTATAGTCATATTCAGCCAACAAACCGTTTATGTCAATTAGTTTGACTAATTATTTTTTATTCGGTTTAGCCTCATGATCGAGTAAGATGATCGGCTTAGTTCAGGGATAATGTGTTGTGTAAGCAGGTACATACGGCACATTGACTGGGGCAATATCATGATAAAGCCCCCAAATTAGATTCAAATAGTAAGGCGAACACATTGAAAGGCTCCAACGCAAAACAGAATAAATCGATAAATTTGCGTCTTGTACTCTCTCAGATTGTCACTCAAGGGCCAATCTCCCGTGTTGAGATTGCCCGCAATACTCAGTTGACCAAGCAAACTATTACCAACATGGTGGAAGAACTGCTGAGCGTTCAACTTGTTGAAGAAACCGGTATAAAAAAATCAGAAGGCGCAGGTAAGCCTTCAAAGATGCTGGTTCTGAATAAAAAGGCCGCATACACACTGGCAATACGCATCGTTGACCGCGAGCTGGAAGTCGGCCTGTTTTATCTCAACGGTGAGCTGCTCAACCGACTGCATACCCACCTTGACGCGGGTGATACCCTGCTCGACAAGGCCAAATATCTGATAGACACCCTGTTGACCGTCGCCAACCTGAGCGTCTCTCAGGTGCTTGGTTGCGGCCTGTCGGTTCAACTGAGCCATCTCAAGGGCGTCGAGATTTTTGCTCACAACCGGGAACTTCAGCAACAACTGGCCGATACGCTGGGCGTGCCCGTGGCACTGGAAACAACGGCCTCTGCCTGCGCCAGTTTTCAGATGCTGTTTGGCGAAGCCAGGCTGCTGGACAGCTTTGTCTATGTACACCTGGGCAATCAGGTAGAGTCGGCAGTGGTATACGATCGACGGATCCTGCTCGGCCAGAATGGCCTGACCGGCGCATTGGGTGAGCTGTTTGTGACCCCAGAAACAGATGATGACACCGCTGAGCTGGGTCGACTGAACGACTTTGCCTCGTTAAGCGCCCTAAAAAATAGCCTCGGACGCCCAGGTTGCAGCACCGAAGAGCTGCATCACCAGCTACAGGAACACCCGGTAATAGAGCGCTGGCTCGAACAGGCTGCGGAGCCAATGCGGATAGCGATCCACAGCATTGAATCCCTGCTGAATACGCAGACCATCATTTTAGGCGGTGACATCAATGACTGGCTGCTTGATAAACTCACGTCTGAATTGCGCCCGTTCATTCCATCCATTGCGCAGTTTGGTGAACGCCAGGTGGTGCGGCTGGTCAAAACCCCGGACGTTGCCAACATTGCCCTCAAGGGCATTGCGACCTTGCCGCTGCACAGTGCGCTCAGCGCCAAGAACATGCAGACCTTGTACTTTCCTGCCATTAACCAGCCCAGCGAACTCCAGGAGCTGGTTTACTAGACTGGCAAAGTCTTATGCGGGGCAAGTGGCAACAGGCAGACTTGCGTCTTGCCCCCATTCACTCCAGGAACCGTCATAAACGGATAAAGGGTAAAACCCACATTCATCCGCAATCATAGCCAAAATACACGCTGTCACTCCGGAGCCACAGCTAAATTGTAAGGCCTGATTAGAGACCCCGGCGTCCGCTAATAATGTCCGTAACTGCGCTTTAGGTTTAATTAATCCGCTGTCATCCAGTACGCTCGCATAATGGACATTCACACTCCCCGGAATATGGCCACTGCGCATCCCGACTCTGGGTTCTTGTTCCTGACCGCTAAACCGCGCCGGGCTGCGAGCATCCAGAAGTAACACTTCAGCGCTATCTATCCCCGCCAACACCGCATGCTTATCAATGAAGTAACCGCTTTGGGGGTCAGCAACGAAATCTCCGGGCTCGCTGCTGTGCGCATACTCAGTGGCAACAGGTAGGCCCAGCTCAAGCCACTTGACTAAGCCCCCGTCCAGCACATAAACCTGCTCAAACCCCATAGCCTTAAACATCCACCAGGCCCGGGCTGCACTGAACAACGCAAAATTGTCGTACACAACCACAATATCCTGCTGGTTAACTCCCAACGCCCTGACGCCATGCTGAAATTGCGCTGCATTACACATCGTATTGGGGCACGCCCCATTGGCATCGCTAAAGGCATGGCTGATATCAAACCGTTTTGCCCCGGCAATGATCCCCGATGGCACATATTTTCCTTTTGCTCCTGGTTTGAGCATGCCGCAATCAAGCACAGTGACGCGATTGAGGTTTTTCAGTAACCAGTGACAACTTTTGATGTTTTTCATTTGTTAACACAGTGTTTTGATTGATCTTGATTGCCATTAATATTAGATGGGAAATATAGCAGAAACAATGCAAGATTGATCAGAGCCAGCTGAGCTCTGCCTCATAGACATCAGCCCTACATGAACCTGTTGATTAGAAAGCGAACCGTTGAGTCCATCTTCCACTTAATAACCCGCTCCATCTTTGGTCCTTTCGACTGCGCTTCCCAATAAACACTGCCTGCAGGACCTGCACCGCTGTGTTGCAGAGCAATAATGAAACACAACCGAGCAAGTACTTGTTCATAAACAAACTTTACTTTCCTTATAAAAATCAAAACTCTAATAGTGCCCAACAACTACCCTAGCCTCGACTTTTTTAACCAGCGCACACGCTATCGCTCTGAACTTTACCCGTAGAAAACACACACACGACTTAGCGAAGCACGGCGCATAGCTTCACTCAGAAACACACAGTGGTGATATCCCTTTTTAGACAGGTTATACTCGAAAAAATCCGTTGATTATTTATAACGTTATGTCCTCGAAAACAATCACACAAGACAAGGTACATGGCCCGATACTGGTGGTTTTACCTAAATTTATCGGTGATGCCATCAATACTTTGCCAGCAATTGCTATGCTCAGGTCGCTATATCCGGAGCATTCGATACATCTGCTGGCGCGTCCTTATATGCTTGAAGTCCTTGAACGCGCAGAACATTACAATATTGAGTTAATTGCAGATAATCGCTATTGCAAAGAACACAAGCAGGGGATGTTTTCTTTTGCACGTACACTGAGAAAGACGAAGTATGCTATGGCGGTGTTGTTCAGAGGATCAATACGTGAAGCGTTACTTGCGAAATTGGCTCACATACCGCTCATTGTTGGTTATGCACAGAATGGCCGTAAACCGCTGCTCAGCCATGCCCTAAAGCTCAACGAATGTCATCATTATATTCATCGGTACTGCCGACTAGTAAATGACGTTCATAATCGTCCCTTTTCTCACTTTGACTTACCCTCTTTATCACCGCGCACCATAGCGCTACCGAGGCACGTTCACAAAACAGCGGTCTACGTCGGCGGTAAGAACAAAGGGACCCGGCACTATGACGTCGCAAAAAGTGTCGATGCCCTCACATGCATAGCAAAATCTGCAGAAACTCACTTTTACATTCTGGGGGATCCATCTGAATCAGAAGACGCAGTCCGTTTATCTCAAGCGTTGACAGAGAATAAGGTTCCTGCCACGAATCTGGCCGGCAAAACCACGCTTGGAGAATTAGTTGATACGATCGCCGCGATGGATATCATGATCTCCATAGACTCAGGTCCTATGCATATTGCAGCTGCCTGTAACGTACCTTGTCTGGCCCTGGTCGGGTTAGGGACTTCCCCCTGGTCTATTGTAAGGCCATTACAAAACAACCTCATAGCTTTGGAAAGTCCATCAACCAGCATGATCGAGCATGAGATCATCAATGATATCAGCCCCGAAATGATTGCACGTCAGTATATTGCACTGCTCGAAAAACCAAAAAGTTAATAAGCATACACCTCCTTCATTGCCTATTCCAAGGGTGATGAAGGGGACTTACAAAAGAAAAAACATAAAAATCAACAATCTAAAAAATTCTCCCAGAACAAAAATGAGCTGTCAACACGCTCCTCAAACACACTGAAACAAATAATTAAAATAATAAAAACATAGGTGAACTTTAATATAAAAATGTTTTCATAAAGCAGAAGATAAAGCCGAGTACGTAATAATAAATTACTGGAATGTCTGCATGAAAATCAAAAAGAAAGAACTGCACCCTAAACACAGCGCGGATCTTATCCGTATGGGTAACCAATTTGACGGGGGCTATGTCATCCCCAAAACCCATATCAAAGACACTAACGTGTTACTCTCACTGGGCATCAATGATGACTGGCGGTTTGATAAAGAGTTCCAGGCGCTTAACCCGGACTGCCGGGTTGTTGGCGTAGATTATACTGTTGGGCTTAACTTCATTGTACGCAAAACCCTGCAAAATAGCGTCAAATCGCTGATCAATACGCTGCTACTCCGCCATGACAAACGCCAGAAGTACTGGACCCGTTTATTAAACTGTGTGTTCTTTTACAGCTTCTTCCGTGGTAAAAATAGCCATTTACAACGCCGTGTCAGCGAAACATCAGGTCAGCTGGATATCAGCCTGGATGAGTTAATCGAGCACCACTGTGGCGATCACCAAGATACCGTTTTCCTGAAAATGGATATTGAGGGGGCTGAATATCAGATTATCAAAGACCTGTGTAAACATGCCAACAGGATCAATGTGGTGGCGGCAGAGTTTCATCACTTGGATACAAAAACGACGCAATTCAATGATTTTATTACAGCGATGTCTGAGTATTTCCATGTCGTGCATATTCATGGTAACAACTACGGCAAATACGTCGACGCGATTGATTTTCCTGAGACGGTGGAAATCACCTTTATCAATAAAAGCCTGATGTCAGATCCAGCGCCTTCTCAACACAGCTACCCTGTAGAGGGGCTGGACTTCCCAAACAACCCGAAAAAACCGGATTATAATATTGCCTTTAAATAGAAAATCAAAAAACACAACAATTAAAAAAGCTCAACAATAACTTATAATATTATTGTTGAGCTAATATTATCTACTTTGAAGTACTCTGGTCTAGCGCACTTCCAGATTTACTTCAAAACCATCAAAATCATATGCATCGTTGTCCGTAGCCAGGCCAGTCCAGCCACCACCATAAGAAGCCCAAGGTGTGTAAGTCGCATTACCCACTTCACGACCTCCACGATCAGATACTCTCAGACCGATACGAAAATCACTGAATGAGTGGCTACCACTCCAGGTACGCGTTTCGATTCGAATACGGAATGCATCCGGGTCAAACCGGTCAGTATCAAATGCCATGCCTGACCAACCGCCACCTTCACTCGCCCAGGGCGTATATTGCCAGTAACCAAAATCTCCGCGACCACCGCGGTCTGCAGCCTGAATAGCAATACGGAAATCTCGATCCGAGGGAAGATGATTCAGTATGGAAAGGTGAAGTTTTAACGCATCAGGATCATAGGCGTCTCTGTCAACTGCCCACTCAGATTGTACATTTGAACCAGCAGATAAATATTTAGTATATTCAACTCTGCCCGGATCTCTGCCAGCGTCATCCAATGCCTGTAAACCAATTCTAAAATTATATTTTGAGCCGTTGCTTACAGTCACAAATTCTTCAGCAGGTTGTGCTGTGGCAGTCATTGCAAATCCACAACCAATCAACAAAGACACAGCTACTTTTTTAAGATTCATATTAATATCCTTTTATTTCGTTAAGGCACTAAATAGTGCAGGCCAACTCTACAAATCACAATTTACAAAGTAAAGACAATTTTAAAACAAAAACAACACAACAAAAACACAAATAACAACAATGAGATAAGCAAAATAAAAACAAATAAACAACAATTAAATCTGAAATAATAATTAAAATAAAATAATTAAAATAAAAGAGTAAAAACCAGAAACAAGTCACCCTCTATTATTCCAAAAACCGTCATTTTCGGCTTAATTTATTGCTTCATACAAAAATTAAAAAGTCAGTTTAAACGTCGAAACCAAGATGGAGAAAAATGCAGTGTAAAAGCTAAAATCCACAACACACTCATGGCATTCAGTTCTTAAGTGGATGATGAACAGCTTTTATCTACGCTGTGCGTGTTGTAACAACGAAGTAAGGCAGGGATTGGCATAGCACTTTTAGCGCAATTTTACGGAGACCCCAGATTCTGGTAAGCACAAATAGAGGTACACTCAGATCTTTATCACCTCACCACGTAGCGGTGCCAGCCTGGCCAGGATCTGATTTTGTGTGGTATGCGCAATGCCTGCTTCGATCATGACGTTGATCAGCAACTCAACCACACGGTTAAAATCAGCTTCAGTGATCTGCATGCCAGTATGGATTTGTACCATAGAGTCGCCCTGATACTCACAGGGCCCATCCAGGGTGTCGCACAAATGCGTGATAAAGCCTTGGCGAAAATGGCTCACATTGGCTTTGGCAAAATAAGGCAGAATGGCTTTATCACGCCCTATCTGCTGAATGAACAAATCGACCAGGCGTTCAAGCCCGGCTTGACCGCCAATCTGCTGAAACAGGGTTGGCTTAACGCTGGTCTGACAGCCCATCAGAGATAGACTGGCCAATATGATAACGAGCGCGGACAGAGAGTGACGAGCGTTGCGCTTTACTCCATTCAACATCACGCCTCCTTAAAAGTATCCGGTGACAGAGACATACCAGCCAGTCTGATCCGGCTGACCGGCAATGCTGCCCAAATCCAGCCAGGCCGCGGTGATATTGACCTGTTTATTGATAAACCAGGCGACAAACACATCCCGCCACGCCTGCTCGCCAAGCCCCAGGTTGTCGGGTTTTTCTCGGTACTCGTAACCGAGCGCCAGGTTTTGGCTGAGAAAAATGGCCGCACTGGCTTCGAGGTAAATGCGTTCACTGCCTTGCTGAGAACCATAGCCCAACAGACCAAGTTGATTGGCTTCGGTATGGCGCGCCGTGATATTCCAAAATGCGTTCAAGCCACCCAGTGCTCCCAGGTGCAGCTTGCTGGCAGCCAGATAGATATCGGTGCCGCTGTCGTCCTCGGCGCCGAGCAAAGCGGCAACGGCATCATCTTTGAGTGATTTGTGCTGCATACCTAGGCTCACCTGTGGCCAGGCACTGTAGACGATATCCCCATACAGACGCACTTTAACGCCGCTTACCGACTGCTCGATCTCAGTATTGAGTGCTGGTACGGCAAAAGTTTGCTCAGCATAACTCAGCTCTACGCGGTCAAACAGGTTGGCCTGAATACCGCACACATCCAGTCGGTAATCATCGACGCTGGCGCGGCTGCAAAAGCCGCCAAGACTCCATTGCTCGTCACTGGCATACCCTGCCAGCTGAGCCCAGGGCACAATGCCCCCACCTGCGCTGCCTTCTACCTGAGAAACACCGGGTGTGGCCAGTAACTTACCGGAACCAGCCATGCAGGTGGCACTTATTCCTAATGCGCAACCTGACAAAACCACTAAACACGGATTAACCCGCTTCATGATACTGGCCAAGCCATTGTGTCAACAGCTCCGCCTTCAGTGGTTTACTCAAATAATACCCCTGAGCATAATCACAGCCCATTTCTTTGAGCAGCTCCAAAGACGCTTTATCTTCTACCCCTTCAGCAACCACAGAGAAACCAAGTTGATGACCCAGGCTGATGGTGGAACGCACAATACACTGATCCTGATGCGTTTCGGCCAGCTTCAGAATAAACACTTTATCCAGCTTGAGCTCATCAATCGGTAGCATTTTTAAGCGACCCAATGAAGTCTGACCGACACCGTAATCGTCCAGAGAAATATGTACGCCAATCTCTTTGAGTACTTTAAGCGCAGCAATCCCTTTCTCTTCGTTCTCGATCATATCCCGCTCTGTCAGCTCTATGGTGATCAAGGAAGGCGATATCTGATAGCGATCCAGCATGGCTTCCAGGTGGGGCACAAAATCGGGATCCGCAATATCCTGTGCCGACACATTGATGGCCGCTTTCATGGTGATCCCCTGCTCGACCCAGTTAGCGACCTGCGCCACCACCGTTTTAAGCACCCACTGAGTCAGCTCAACGATCAGGCCAGACTGCTCTGCCAAATCAATAAAAAATTCAGGCGAGACCCACTCGCCATTGCGCCGCTGCCAGCGGATCAGTGATTCCACCTTATCGACCTGCTGACTGTGCATGTTGAGCTTAGGCTGATAGGTCATAAACAGCTGGCCGTCGTCACTTTGCAGTGCGGCTTTGAGCTCATCAATGATCAACAAGCGCTCCAGGTAGGCTTCGTCTTCACCGGTTTGGTAAAAATACACCGAATTACTGCCCTGCTGCGCCGCGTTGTCTGCTGCAATCAAAGCACGACGTACCAGATCTTCCGGATCGTCTGCCTGCTCGGGGTAATGGACCACCCCCACACTAAAACGCAGGTTGATCTCCAGTTTCTGTACCTGGTAAGGCTGATTCAGCGCACTCAGAAACCCAGCGACACAACCTTCCATTGAACTGTCCTCTTTGGCCGCCAGCACAGTTAAAAACTCATCTCCACCGAGCCGGGCATTCAGTCCTTCAAAACAGGCACCGATTTGTTCAATCCGCTGTGCAACGGCCTGAATACAGCTGTCACCCACACGCGGACCCAGCTTATCGTTAATGTGTCTGAGGCCTTTTATGTCCACAACCAGCAGGTAATAAACGCGACCATCTTGCAACAAGCGGGTAAGCTTCTCCATGGCGGCTGCGCGATTGTAAAAGCGTGTCAGACCATCGTGGCTGGCCTGATAGCGAATTTGTTTTTCCCGCGCCTGGATGTCATCACCCATTTCATGAAAAGCATCCACCAGCTGACAGATCTCTTTAGTCGGTCGTGACTCGTGTACGGTGGCTTCGTAGTCACCCAGAGCAAATCGACGCGCCATCACCGTTAGCTGCTGTAACGGGGTAGCCAGGTTCCGTGCTAAAAAGCCACTGGCCACAAAGCCAAACAACATAGTCACACAGGACGACAAAATAATGGTTAACACCAGCTGATCGAACTCCTGATAGTCTTTGGTCATATCAGCACTTAATACCAGGCTAACCGGAGAAGAGTTTAACGCGGGCAAAGCAACCTCCGCATTAATATAAACCGGAAACTCGCTCAGCCAGCGGGTGATTTTTTGCTCATGCAGATACGCGAACAGATCCTGGGATTCGGGTAAACGCAACGAGCTGGCCTTGATCTGTTCACCATGGCCAATAAAGCTCATTTCCATCCCGGTCAGCTCACGTAGCTGCCCTGCTACTTCCGTATCAACCGCAAAGCCAACAATCGCAAAAGCAATGGTACGCGGTGCCTTCACGGGCAAAATAATCGCCTGATACAATTGCTTATCCAGGCTGACAAAAGCAGACTGTTCGGTATGATTTAACAACTCTCTGAGCAACGGGCGCAGATCTTCAGCCAGCTCAATTTCGGCCTGATTGGCAGAGATCAGCTGACCGCGCACGTCCAGCAGCAACATCAGATCAGCATCGATACGCTGACTATGATTAAACAGCACGCTTTCAATGGTCGGTGCATCGCGTGTTGCAACCGCCTGTTTAAAGCCAAAATCTTGCGTCAGTACCGTCGCGGCGGTCACCAGCAAACGCTCTTTGGCACTGAGATATTGCTGATAGACATTTTGCGCCGTCTGAATATCCTGCTGCACCTTGCGCTCATTGAACTGGCTGGTAGACCACCAGAAGCTGGCTAAGCTGGCAACCGCTGTCAGCAGTACCAACCCGACGCACAAGGCGATAATACGATTTTTAAAACTAGTGCCCATGATGATCCTTAAACATCTCTGAGAATGTGTTTCTGGGTGCCGGTGCCTGTGTTTCTACAATAGCAGACCCGGATTGTTGTAATTCTGTCACCGTCACTATCCTGCGAGTGTCGATATCCTGTGTTTGTAATGCATGCCAGATAGCCACTTGCTGCGCATAAGCAGGTAACTGCACTGTGCCCGATTGATCGCTGGTAAGCACGTCTTTTGATTGAGAAACATAGATATAGCCCACCATTGAATCATGAATATTACATCCTAGAACAACGACACCCGGTTGTTCAAATCGTATCGGTTGAATAGGTGTACCCGCATATAATTTAAGCTCAAAACGCTTGGTCTCAGAAAAAGAATAGACATGATGACGAATATCATCACTGTTGGGAAAGCTCACCGCCTGACCCTGCATTATGGTCAGTAGTCTGGGGTGGAATTGCTTATTGACCTGATCCATTACGGCGACTTGCTGCACCTGGCCCGCACGTAAGGGGGCAACCACTTCAACCACCACATCGGATAAGGGTGCACCGTGCTGATCACGCAATTGAAGAGTGTACCCGTTACCGGATCCGTTACCGACACCCTTACCAGCCCCATTGTCGAGTGCATTATCAGCCCCATAAACAGGACCACCTAAGCCGGCAAGTATCCAAGCGTACACTGGCCAGGCAAAAATACGCAGGCCAACTATCTTTCGTGCACACCCCAGCGCTCGCCTGATCACGATCAGGTGCCCTTGTGCGATCCTTACCGGGTTATGCCCGCTGACGTTCATGGAAATTTGCCTGAGCCACTTGCTTACCTTAAGTAAAAGTGACGCTGAAAAGAAAAGCAAGGACGAATACACATTCACGCCTGCATCCGGCGGTTAAACAGCCATAAAAAAAGCGGCTTATCGCCGCTTTTTTTATGTTTTTCAGACGGCTCAGGCGTCGATCAGACCATACTCTTTATCCAGTACGGCAATCACCTCATCACGTGGGTTCTGAGGAATACTAAGCTGTTGGCCAACAATTTTACTGGCGATGCCCACATACGTATCTGACACCGACATCATCACCTGCTCTGGCAACTTATAACTGGCAGCCAGCTGTTCGCGCTCGCTCATGCGGTCTTTGTTCAGCAAAACATCGCTGTCCGGTACATTGTTGATCAATAACTGGCGGAAGCCCTCTTTAGAGTTTTCCACAATTTTACCGTCACGGTATGCCGGGCCATCCCAGATCCGTGATGAATCCGGCGTGCCTACCTCATCAATGTAGATCAAACGTTCGCTGCCATCTTTATCTTCTACGTAACCAAATTCAAATTTGGTGTCCACAAAGATTTGATCCAGCTTGGCCAGCTCTTTAGAGATCAACGCAAAGCCCTCGCTCAGCAGCTGCTCATAGCGAGCCACATCGGCGTCTGACTTAAAGTTAAACGCATCCAGGTTATCCGTGATATTGCGGCGTGTGATATTCACATCATCGACTTCCGGCACATCTGGCAGGCCACGAATGATCCCTTTTGTTGACGGCGTGATCAGCACATCATCAAGCTTTTGATGCGCAGTCAGGCCTTCTGGCAAACTGATCCCACAGAACTCGCGCACACCTTTGCTGTAATCGCGCCACATGCTGCCGGTGATATATTGGCGGGCGATGGCTTCGACGCGCACGGTGCTGGCTTTACGCACGATCCACACGTATGGATGAGGTATATCCACAATGTGATTACCAGCCAGACCCGCTTCATCGAATAGTTTAAACCAATGGGCGGCGACACTGTTCAGTGCGATACCTTTGCCCGGTACACCGTTGAGGCCATTTTCGCCCTGCCAGATGCAGTCAAAGGCCGAGATGCGATCCGAGATCACCATGATCGCCAGCTCTGTCCCGGCAGGCACATCATAGCCTTTTTCTTCGATCAAACGGGCACTGTCCTGGTCGGTTAACCAATAAACTGAACGTACTTTACCACTGTGCACAGCACCTTTGGTGCGAATGGGTAGATCGTCATTGACGTCTAGAACTTTGTAGCTACTCATTGTATCTCCATAGAGAACGGCTGCGTCTTGCTAAAGGACGCAAAATACAGAGGGGGTTAGAGCGGTGTATGATAGTCGAGCAGCCAACAAATCACAATTGCTTTACCGCACTGAACGGCGATATGCCGCAGGTGGGTTTAGCTTACGGCGCAAGTATTTTATGATGCGGGCGTGATCCGCCATTGATGTGAGACTATGTTAGAGATTAACGACCTGATTTTTCGCTGGCCCGGTGCCGCCGACGCCACCCTCAACATACCCAAACTTGAAGTCGCCGCCGGTGAGCGGGTCTTTTTACATGGCCCAAGCGGCAGTGGTAAATCAACGCTGCTGGGACTGCTGAGCGGAATTAACAAGCCAGAAGCCGGCAGCATCCGCTTGCTTAACAGTGATCTGGCACAGCTCAGCGATGCCGCCAGAGACAAATTCAGAGCCGATCACATCGGCACAATCTTTCAGAACTTCAATTTACTGCCTTACCTGAGTCCGGTTGAAAATGTCATGCTCGGCTGCCATTTTTCCCGCAGCCGTACCGACCGTATTAAGACGTCGGGCAAAACCCTGGCTCAGCAGGCCGAACTGTTGTTACAGGAACTTGGCCTGGATGCCAGCATTATGTCACGTTCAGTGGCTCAGCTGAGTATTGGCCAGCAACAGCGCGTTGCCGCAGCCCGGGCCTTTATCGGTCAGCCTGAGTTGATCATTGCTGACGAGCCCACCTCCGCACTGGACGCCGACAATCGCAATACCTTTATCGAGTTGTTATTCAAAGAAGCCAGCCAATATGGCGCAACCATTTTATTCGTCAGTCATGACAGCAGCCTGGCTCCTTTGTTCGACAAACACCTGAGTCTGGTTGAATTAAACGGAGCAAGCCAATGAGATTAATCAGTCTGGCGAGCAAAAGTATGCTCAACCGCAAAGCCAGCGTGCTGCTGACCCTGTTCACCATTGCCATCAGTGTGATGCTACTGCTGACCATTGAAAGGGTGCGTCAGGAAGCGAAAAGCAGCTTTAGCAATACCGTATCAGGTACCGATCTTATCGTCGGAGCCCGCAGTGGCGACATCCAGCTGCTGCTCTCCAGTGTCTTTCGCATCGGTCATGCCAATAACAGTGTGAGCTGGGACAGCTATCAGGACATAAAAGCTCAGCGAGGTGTGAGCTGGACTATTCCCATCAGCCTGGGCGACAGCCACAAAGGTCATGCAGTACTGGGCACCGACAGCGCTTACTTTGAACACTTTCGCTATGGTAAGAAACAAACGCTGGCATTCGCCGCAGGCCGCGCTTTTGTTAATGCGCAGGAAGTGGTGCTGGGCAGTGACGTCGCCCAAAAAATGCATTACCAGCTTGGTCAGCAAATTGTGATTTCACACGGTATGGGCAATACCAGCTTCCATCACCACGATGATAATCCGATGACCATAGTTGGGATCCTGGCACCGACCGGCACACCGGTCGATAAAACCGTGCATGTGCCACTGGCGGCCATCGAGGCCATGCATAGCCAGCCTAAATCAACCCCCCGCATGATAGGTAAACCAAAACAGCCAGCTGGACACACGCATGATCATGCAGATGAACATGACCACAATGACAGTCATGACCACGGCCATGCAGATGAACATAAGCACCATGACAGCCATGACCACGACCATGCAGATGAACATAAGCACCATGACAGCCATGACCACGGCCATGTAGATGAACATAAGCACCATGACAGCCATGACCACGGTCACGGACACGATAAGCCCGACACCATCGCAGTTGCGGTACCAGCACCCGCAGATCTGCATGGCGATCTGATTGGTGAACCCAAACAGATCACGGCATTTTTAATGGGGCTGGACTCCCCGTTATACACCTTGCAGATCCGCCGGAATATCAATAATTACAAAGCAGAGCCGCTGCTGGCCATCATGCCCGGCGTCACATTACGTGAGCTGTGGCGCATGCTGGGCCTGGTAGAAAAGATCCTGCTACTGTTTTCTGCCGTGGTGGTTTTGATCAGCCTGCTGGGCATGCTGACCACCTTGTTGGCGACGCTCAACCAGCGCCGCCGAGAACTGGCCATTTTGCGCTCTGTGGGCGCGCGACCACGACACATTTTCACTCTAATGAGCAGCGAGGCTATCTTAATTACTGCAGCAGGCTGCACATTAGGCATTGCCTTGTTTTACGCCCTGATTGCACTGGCACAAGGTACGCTACAAAGTCAGTTCGGGATTAGCCTGAGCATTTCACTGCTCAGTCACTATGAACTCATGTTGATCGGCGTTATTGTCATGCAGTACTGGGCACCGACAGCGCTTACTTTGAACACTTTCGCTATGGTAAGAAACAAACGCTGGCATTCGCCGCAGGCCGCGCTTTTGTTAATGCGCAGGAAGTGGTGCTGGGCAGTGACGTCGCCCAAAAAATGCATTACCAGCTTGGTCAGCAAATTGTGATTTCACACGGTATGGGCAATACCAGCTTCCATCACCACGATGATAATCCGATGACCATAGTTGGGATCCTGGCACCGACCGGCACACCGGTCGATAAAACCGTGCATGTGCCACTGGCGGCCATCGAGGCCATGCATAGCCAGCCTAAATCAACCCCCCGCATGATAGGTAAACCAAAACAGCCAGCTGGACACACGCATGATCATGCAGATGAACATGACCACAATGACAGTCATGACCACGGCCATGCAGATGAACATAAGCACCATGACAGCCATGACCACGACCATGCAGATGAACATAAGCACCATGACAGCCATGACCACGACCATGCAGATGAACATAAGCACCATGACAGCCATGACCACGACCATGCAGATGAACATAAGCACCATGACAGCCATGACCACGACCATGCAGATGAACATAAGCACCATGACAGCCATGACCACGACCATGCAGATGAACATAAGCACCATGACAGCCATGACCACGACCATGCAGATGAACATAAGCACCATGACAGCCATGACCACGACCATGCAGATGAACATAAGCACCATGACAGCCATGACCACGACCATGCAGATGAACATAAGCACCATGACAGCCATGACCACGACCATGCAGATGAACATAAGCACCATGACAGCCATGACCACGACCATGCAGATGAACATAAGCACCATGACAGCCATGACCACGACCATGCAGATGAACATAAGCACCATGACAGCCATGACCACGACCATGCAGATGAACATAAGCACCATGACAGCCATGACCACGACCATGCAGATGAACATAAGCACCATGACAGCCATGACCACGGTCACGGACACGATAAGCCCGACACCATCGCAGTTGCGGTACCAGCACCCGCAGATCTGCATGGCGATCTGATTGGTGAACCCAAACAGATCACGGCATTTTTAATGGGGCTGGACTCCCCGTTATACACCTTGCAGATCCGCCGGAATATCAATAATTACAAAGCAGAGCCGCTGCTGGCCATCATGCCCGGCGTCACATTACGTGAGCTGTGGCGCATGCTGGGCCTGGTAGAAAAGATCCTGCTACTGTTTTCTGCCGTGGTGGTTTTGATCAGCCTGCTGGGCATGCTGACCACCTTGTTGGCGACGCTCAACCAGCGCCGCCGAGAACTGGCCATTTTGCGCTCTGTGGGCGCGCGACCACGACACATTTTCACTCTAATGAGCAGCGAGGCTATCTTAATTACTGCAGCAGGCTGCACATTAGGCATTGCCTTGTTTTACGCCCTGATTGCACTGGCACAAGGTACGCTACAAAGTCAGTTCGGGATTAGCCTGAGCATTTCACTGCTCAGTCACTATGAACTCATGTTGATCGGCGTTATTATGGCGGCCGGCACACTGATGGGCATATTGCCTGCAACCCGGGCCTATTTCTATTCGCTCAGCGATGGCATGAGCATTAAGCTATAAGAGGTTTTGAATGACACCATTACGCACTATTTTCTGGCTATGCACAACGCTGATGCTGTTTTGCGTGCAGGCACAGGCAGCACCGCCTAAAGAAATTTTCTGGGATGATCTGATCCCAAAAGGCCATGTCCAAATCAGCAATCAGGACGCCGCGGCCAGTCATGATGGCGATCAGCAAAACTGGGTACAGCCGGATCTTGATGCCCCGGTCGTGAAAAGCTTAGATGGTAAGCAAGTGAGCTTGCCCGGGTTTGTAGTGCCGCTTGAAGGAGACAGTGAAGTGATCACTGAGTTCTTACTGGTGCCTTACTTCGGGGCATGTATTCATGTACCACCCCCACCGCCCAACCAGATTGTACATGTCAAAATCAAGAATGGGGTGCCCATCGACAGCCTGTATGATGCAATTACTGTAACGGGTACTATGAAGGTCGCAACCTGGAAGGGTGATCTGGCGCAAACCGGTTATAAGATGGACGCGGTTGGCGTCGCGCCGTTTGAATTATAAACGTAGGTTATCTGTCTGAAAGTGGCTCAATGATGAGCCACTAGATAGCCAGTCCAGCCTTAGCAAAGACAGCTTCTGAAATGATAGGTATCGCATATAACGGCAACCGTGTTACACGAGTCGCGCTCAGTATACCTTACGCCACCGGCAACCTGCGGTGTTTGTGCACCATCCAGTGAACGCGCCTGGCCACCCAACTGCTTCATCGATTTTTTGTTTAATTTTAATTTCATAGTGTATTTCCTTATTATGAACATAAGCACCATGACAGCCATGACCACGACCATGCAGATGAACATAAGCACCATGACAGCCATGACCA
This sequence comes from Pseudoalteromonas rubra, assembly GCF_000238295.3. Taxonomy (NCBI): domain Bacteria; kingdom Pseudomonadati; phylum Pseudomonadota; class Gammaproteobacteria; order Alteromonadales; family Pseudoalteromonadaceae; genus Pseudoalteromonas; species Pseudoalteromonas rubra. The sequence goes on along the minus strand of NZ_AHCD03000020.1, from coordinate 133,200 downwards.
CGACCATGCAGATGAACATAAGCACCATGACAGCCATGACCACGACCATGCAGATGAACATAAGCACCATGACAGCCATGACCACGACCATGCAGATGAACATAAGCACCATGACAGCCATGACCACGACCATGCAGATGAACATAAGCACCATGACAGCCATGACCACGACCATGCAGATGAACATAAGCACCATGACAGCCATGACCACGGTCACGGACACGATAAGCCCGACACCATCGCAGTTGCGGTACCAGCACCCGCAGATCTGCATGGCGATCTGATTGGTGAACCCAAACAGATCACGGCATTTTTAATGGGGCTGGACTCCCCGTTATACACCTTGCAGATCCGCCGGAATATCAATAATTACAAAGCAGAGCCGCTGCTGGCCATCATGCCCGGCGTCACATTACGTGAGCTGTGGCGCATGCTGGGCCTGGTAGAAAAGATCCTGCTACTGTTTTCTGCCGTGGTGGTTTTGATCAGCCTGCTGGGCATGCTGACCACCTTGTTGGCGACGCTCAACCAGCGCCGCCGAGAACTGGCCATTTTGCGCTCTGTGGGCGCGCGACCACGACACATTTTCACTCTAATGAGCAGCGAGGCTATCTTAATTACTGCAGCAGGCTGCACATTAGGCATTGCCTTGTTTTACGCCCTGATTGCACTGGCACAAGGTACGCTACAAAGTCAGTTCGGGATTAGCCTGAGCATTTCACTGCTCAGTCACTATGAACTCATGTTGATCGGCGTTATTATGGCGGCCGGCACACTGATGGGCATATTGCCTGCAACCCGGGCCTATTTCTATTCGCTCAGCGATGGCATGAGCATTAAGCTATAAGAGGTTTTGAATGACACCATTACGCACTATTTTCTGGCTATGCACAACGCTGATGCTGTTTTGCGTGCAGGCACAGGCAGCACCGCCTAAAGAAATTTTCTGGGATGATCTGATCCCAAAAGGCCATGTCCAAATCAGCAATCAGGACGCCGCGGCCAGTCATGATGGCGATCAGCAAAACTGGGTACAGCCGGATCTTGATGCCCCGGTCGTGAAAAGCTTAGATGGTAAGCAAGTGAGCTTGCCCGGGTTTGTAGTGCCGCTTGAAGGAGACAGTGAAGTGATCACTGAGTTCTTACTGGTGCCTTACTTCGGGGCATGTATTCATGTACCACCCCCACCGCCCAACCAGATTGTACATGTCAAAATCAAGAATGGGGTGCCCATCGACAGCCTGTATGATGCAATTACTGTAACGGGTACTATGAAGGTCGCAACCTGGAAGGGTGATCTGGCGCAAACCGGTTATAAGATGGACGCGGTTGGCGTCGCGCCGTTTGAATTATAAACGTAGGTTATCTGTCTGAAAGTGGCTCAATGATGAGCCACTAGATAGCCAGTCCAGCCTTAGCAAAGACAGCTTCTGAAATGATAGGTATCGCATATAACGGCAACCGTGTTACACGAGTCGCGCTCAGTATACCTTACGCCACCGGCAACCTGCGGTGTTTGTGCACCATCCAGTGAACGCGCCTGGCCACCCAACTGCTTCATCGATTTTTTGTTTAATTTTAATTTCATAGTGTATTTCCTTATTGTTATACCAATTTGCTTAATTAAGTGATCTATTTTGAGGCGAGAAAATAGGGTCGATAACAAGGCAAAAATTTTGCTATTTAGTTGTTCTAAATGAGAAATTTTTAACGCTGTTAGCGTCCTATTTGCTCCTTCAAATAGACCAGGTATTAAGTGAAATTGGTATTATTTTGAAAGACGTGCTTTTTAGCACCCTACCACCATTGCATATATTTTAGCCAAATGCAAAGCTACCACAGTGCCAATTGCTGGCAGAGGATATGCATCAATTTGGGGTCTTCCTGCATCAGTGTTTTCAGTTTATCAACTGGGATCCACACCACTTCACAGGGCGTTTCAGCCAGATAATCCAGGGCAGATGAGCCCGTTAATAAAGCCGTTATGCCGAGCGTCTCGCCCGGCCCCCTGACAACAACCTGGCTATTGCCCTGTCCACCCGCAACCACTTCTCGCACACTGCCCCGGTAAATCACACCCAGTTTACTCAGCGATTTACCTTGTCTTATCAGCACCTGACCCACATCGTAAATACCGCGCTCCTGACAACTGCTAATTTGTTCACGGGTGCTCTGTGTGACGCCGTGTAACCAGGGGATCTGCTGATCCAATTGTGCCGCCTCCGTCTGGCGAAAAATCGATGCCTGTTGCAGCGCCGCCATACGCTTTTCGACGTCTTCCAGCAACCGGCTGGCTTCGGGTTTGTCGAGCACTGCCAGCTTGAGCTGCTCTTTAATCACAGCACGCTCACGGTTCAGCAGTAGCCGGGTTGCAGCCTGTGACTGAAGCGCCTGCACTATATCCGGAAACGTTTCCTGTAGCTCATTGATGCGTGCGATGGTCTGAGCCATGTTATCCTGCACCTGCTGGCGCACCTGTGCCGCTATCTGGGCGTTCGGCGATAAGGTATCAATATGACTTTCCAGCGCTTCCTGCGCCTGAATAAAGCCCCTGGCCACATCATACCCCACCACCAGACGCTCAAAGTATAATCGTAATAACGTCCGCTCTAACCAGGCTATACCCCGCATTCGCTCCAGCCAGCCGGGTACTTGCCAGGTTGCCAGCAAGCTATCACGCTGACCAATGCAGGGCTCACCATCCAGCGCCAGTTCAACCGCTTCAACCAGCAAATTGGTTGCCCGTTTTCCCAATGTGCCTTGCTCAAACTGAGTCCAGTAATGTTTGCGTTCGGTTTCCAGTAAGCGGCGCAAAAAAGCCGTGTCTAAATCCGCCTGGTCGATCGGCGCATCCGGATCGGTTTGCGCCATAGCTCCGAGCTTGACCTGGGCTTTCACCTGTTGCCAGTCAGCCCCGCGCAAGAAGGGGCTATCCATCATAGTCGGCAGCATGGTTTGCAGGGTATTGGCCACTTGCTGATTGGCTTTGTCGACCGTGGCTTGTTTGGCCGGGGGCAGACTGTCGAGGCGCAGGAACTTCAGCAACATGCCCATAGTGCCGCCATTGATTAAAATCGTCAGGACCACAATCCCGGCACATAAAAACAACATGCGATCACTGATCTCCTTTGGGATCGCCTCGCTCGCTGCCACCGTCAAAGCCAGCGCCAGAGATACAGCCCCTCGCAACCCGCCCCAACATAAGACACTGGCTTTTTCGAAGGTAATACCGACCCCTATGCGGCTCAACAATGGCGTAAACACAGTGATGGATGTCGCGCGGATCAGCATGATCCCGACGTACAAAATACCCAGTGTTTGCCACGCCTGTAGATCATCCAGCGGCACCCGAATGGCCACCAGGATCCCCACCAGCAGAAAAATACAGGTATTGGCAATGTGCGCCATCATTTCCCAAAAGTGATGTAAAAACCCCGCCACCTCGGGGCTGATCCGAGTCCGCCCCACACTGGCCAGCACCAGTGCCAGCGTCACCACAGCCACCACGCCGGAAACATGAAACGACTCGGAGATAAAAAAGGCTGAATATGCTGCCGCGATGGTCAGCGTGATCTCTATCATAGGATCGTTAAACACCCGATCGATCCACATAATACATAACCCACCCAGTACCAGACCTATCGCCAAACCGACCAGTACCACACCGGCAAACTGCCCGACAGCTTGCACCGGTGAAGCCATCATGGCTCCCTCTCCGCCGCTGCTGGCAAGCACCCAGACATAGAACAAACTGAAAAACACGATGGCGGTACCATCATTGAGCAAAGACTCGCCCTCAATCAGGGTTTCGAGGCGTTTACGCGAACTCACTTCCTTCAGTAAAGCCACCACAGCAACCGGATCGGTAGCACTGATCAGGGCACCGAACATCAGGCACATGGCCCAGCTCCATTGCCAGTGCTCGGGCACGCTCATATGTAATAATTCGGCCGTCAGCCAGATGGCCAGCATCAGGCCAGGCACGGCTAAAATAGCTATCTGGGTAAACATGCGGCGGAACAAATGCACTTCCATCGCAAAAGCGCTCTCAAAGATAAGTGTCGGCAGGAATAAAAATAAAAACAGGTGCGGGTCGATGTCGGCAACCAGGGTTAAGGTATCGCCGACCATCTGAGTGTCACCACTAAAGACATCGCCACGCTGTGCCAGGCCAATACAGATCCCAATCACCAGCAACGCTACGGTATAGGGGATCTGGGTATTTTTCAGGACATGACGGGTCAGCGCCCCAATAAACAGGGCCAAAATCAAAAATACCAGGACCAGAATGCCAGACTCAAACTGCATACCAGCCACCTTAACCGATGCGCTCAGAATGCAGTAAGCTTAGTCCACTCAGACTGGCCCTGTTAGTTTATGGGCAAAAAACTCAGCCCTCAGTTTTGCCCGGATAGTAAATCGTCACCGGCTGCGAGTAATTGGGCACATCATCATAGCTAAACACCGCATAATACTTAGCAATATCCGGCGTACCAAAATTATCCAGGGTATAGTTGTCCCGACCGCCATATAGCTTTACGCCATCAAATGGGGAACGTGGCGGATGGAAGCGGTTGCGTACCACGAAAAAGCCCACCAGATCTTCATCCTCTGCATTGTCCCAGGTCAGTTTCACTACGCCGTTTTCGACCTGAGTTTGTAGATTATGTGGTGCGGCCACCGGATGTTTGCGTCGCGCAATGTAATCTATTTTCAGCTGAGCGGGTTGCTGATCCTGACAGTTGGTCCAGTTTACCAGTGCATCCGTTGCCTGCGACTCCGCCGTAGCGCGAATAATAAAGTAAAAGGGTGTCTGTGCCTGATGTAAACGCTCCAGCTCCTGCAAGCTATAGCTGTCGAAAATAAAGTGATGCTCGGCGCGCTCTCTGAGTTGCTCATTGCTGACCTCATAGCCGATATACTCTATTTTCTGACGTTGCTTAACGTGTTGATAATCCACGTCCCGCAATTCCACCAACTCTATGGTAAAGCGCACATCCCGCGCAGATGCGATGGAATTGCACGAGCGCACCGTCAGACAGGCATTAGTAAACACGGTACGCTCCACAGGCAAGTCCACATTTAAGTCAAACGACATCTGTCCGTACACAATATCGCCTTCGGTATCGAACCCGGATGCCAATTTTTCGGCCACCACCTTGTCTTTATAAATGGTATTACAGGCCAATGGACTCAGGACCAGTTGCTGTTCGGGCAACTGATAAACCAGCTCCAGATTGGGCCGATAATGTAAACCGCTACCAAATGGCCCATAGCCGATATCAAACTGCATCACCTGAGAGTCTTTGCCCAGCGGCAATTTTTTAGGGCCCTGCAACCGCAGTAACAGACGCTGCTGTTTTAAGAGTTTGGCCAGCAAGCTACGCTCAACGCCATTAAATTGCCATTTCAGCCAGATCCCCTGAGTCAGTTTGTCAGACTCAATGGTTTGCCCCAGCGTATGCAAAGGCTTAGCCTCTGCAATGGCAGCGTAGTCATAGATGTCTTCAATCTGCTCAGCATCAAGGATCGCCACCGACCACTCACCATATTTTTCAATTTTGGCTGCTACCCGGTTCATAGGATATATAAAGAACTGGGCGCTTAAGATCTGCGATCCTGCGTTGATACTGCTGAGATCAAACTGCACCACGCCCATGCTGACACCACGTTTCTTATCAACCCCAATAAACATAGAGTTATAACCAAAGTGTTCTTTATTTTTGACCTGATTATTTTGCGATAAGTAGCCCACCGACTCACGAGCAGGGAACAAAGTACGGGCACTTTCAGTTCGTGCCAGACGGGTTTTCAGCCGCAGCTCCGGGCTGAATGGCGACTTTATCTTAGTCACCTTGTCCACGGCACGAATGTTGTAAAAATAACTGTGTCCGCTGAGCAGCTGACTATCCGTAAAGCTCAGCGTTTTAGTAATGGCGACTAAGGTCTCTTCACCACATGGGTTTTTGTTATGCTGACTGCGATAGACTTCAAAATAGATATCATCACGATCCTCATATTGCCATTCCAGCTCAACACTGTCATGGGCCACGGATTTGATGGTAAAGCCTGCCACTCGCTTGGGTGCCAACGGCGAGTAATTGATCGCCTCACTCAGCGCATATTGTACGGCTGGAATATTCTCGGCCACACTCTCGGACATATTTTTCATATAATCCGGAATGTTACGCGTGCCCACTTCCACCACGGTGGCAATGATCCCCTTGCGATAATAGTACTCACGGCCACTGCCGTGGATCAGCTGAGCTGGCGGTTTGCCCCGATGGATCCCGTACTGGCGACCAGTCACCTTTTTGATTTCGTGGTTCATATTAGCGCACAGCACATTCAAGTCGGTCCCTTCGATTTCTACTTCATGATTGAACTTATGTGCCGGAAAAAACACATTGCCCTGGGAGTGATAATCCAGTGCGATACGAATGTTCTCGTGGCTTTCTACAAAATCACGAATAGCACAGGTTTCTGGCTCAGAAAACGCGTGAGGCCCGCCATAGGTATTCGATCCTGTGTTCTGATTACGCATAAACTTCGCATCGAAATTGCGGTTTAAGTCCACCCCAAACGTCCCATCACCATTGTTACGCCGATTCTTGCGCCAGAATGAGAAGTGGTTGCGGGAATACTCAAAGCCATCCGGATTCAGGCACGGCACCATATACAAAGTATTACGGGTCAAAGCATTTTGTAGCTTCGGGTTGAAACGATAGTTATCAATCACATACTGAACAAACTTCACCGCCAACTCATTGCCAATCCACTCCCGCGCATGAATTGATCCGGTATACAGTAACGCCGGTTTATCGTCGGCGTAGGTGACATCCAGCGAGATGGTCACCAGCATGATCGGTCGGCCTTCCCAGGTTTCACCTATGCTCTGTAAACGGATCAAATGGGGATGCGCGCTCATGGCGCTTTGCAGGAACTCTATGGTGTCCTGATAGGACGCGTATTGGATTTTCATAGCGGTTGCTCAGTTGCGGAAAACGAAAAGCTATAACCCGGATCAGGCCTGCCTGATCCGGTACAGCAAGAAACACTAATGTGTGGTCATTCCAGACGGCATGACTTGTTGCCAGTGTGCGACGATCTTTTCTAATTTTTTGTCCTTAAGGTTTTTCACCACACAAAGTTGTTGCGGCTCAGTGTTTAGCGCTTCAACGACGCCATGTGCACCAAAGGTCGACATGATCTCATCGATCATCTTGTCGCCAATGCCTTTCACCTGTGCCAGGATCTCCCGGATCTGAGCATCATCGAACACAGGCGCGGGATAACTATTCAGCTCCAGACCAGCATGCTCATCACTGCCAGGAATAGGCTGGCAGGCTTTGGCTGCGGCCGATTTAGCGTGCAACACAAAGTTGTCCTGCAAATTCCAGATCTCACTTGGCCACTCTTCAAGGCGCTGGTACTGGGTATCCAGGATAGGAAAATGCTGCTCATCCATACCATGAAATACCTCGCCACAGTCCTGACTTGGTGTGTAACTGGAAAAGCCGATATGGCGCATCGTGCGCAGCAGACGTGAATCAATTTTGCCAAGCTCTTCCCAGTTATACAGCGGGATCGTTGGCTTGCGGAAGTGACCATCCGAGAGCAGCCACATCAGATACTGGCCTATCCAATCTCGAATATAAGGGAACGCAGCAAATGCCGTGGCACATTCTAAAATGCGTAACTTGCCATCTTTGCCCAGCGCAATATCACAGGCCCAGTATTCCGCGTTGGCTGCTTTTGAGGCGGCGGTCGCCAGCTTAAGTACCGACTTAGGGACTGCCTGATAATCCATGCTGCCACCCTGGCTGGTGTTGGTTAACCACTCTCCTTCAGGAGGACGACGCCAGAAAGCACATACGGGTTTGTGACCCACCAGCATAACGCGAATATCAGCTTCCATCGGCACAAAGTCTTGTACATAAGCCGGGTAGTATTTTTTCTCTGTCAGTAATGCCATCGCTTCGTCGTAGTTATCGACTTTATGCACAAAGTAGCCGCCGTAATTTGACGGACCATACGAGCGCTTGATGATCTTAGGGTACGTGGCCTGGCTGAGATAACGCTTTGCTTTTTCAGGTACGTAAAAGATTTCCGTATGCGGTGCCGGTAACTTGTACTTACGACAAAAATGCGTCACGTTCTCTTTTGATTTATTAGAAAACTGACTGTCCAGCGAGGGCAAAAAGCGTACATGCGGCAATGCACGGGCAATTTCGCGGAACGTTTCATAGGCAGTTGCGGGTATATTGCCAATCAGCACATCAATTTGCTTTTGCTTCACTTCGGCAATAAAGCGCGCTTTGTCATTGCCCCAGTGATATACCACAGTTTCGATTTTATCTGGCCAACCTTTGAAGTTGGATTTATCAAAAAAACGTAACACGTAATCCAGATAGAGAAGTCCAATCTTTGGGAGTTTGGGTTTTGCAGTCATTGCTCGGGCCACCTTGGCAAAATTAATGGGTTAGTAAAATGGGTCAGTAATATGGCCATCAGGCCACTTTGTGCGTATGCAGGGCATGCTTTTGAGTCGCAGTGCGCTCAATCAAATCCACCATGGCGTCGATCTTGGCCTGGTTAAAATTGATCCCCAGCGCTTCTTGCTCAGGTGTTGCGAAAGCCGGTATGGTATTCACTTCCAGCACCACATATTCTTCCCGCTCCCGATCGTAGATCAGATCAACACCCGCTATCTCCAGACCTAATGTGTTCGCGGCGCGGATCGCCAGATCGACCACTTCGTCGTCGGGTTCACGGACAAACACAGAGCCACCACTGGTGATATTGGTTTTCCAGTCATCCTTGGGCGCTTTACGGCCATAACAGCCGACAAATTTGCCATCCACCACATCGATACGGAAGTCGGTATTATCGTAGTCAATGAACCGCTCAACATAAAAGTAACGTAAGTCGGTACGACTCAGAAATGGCAACAACATGTCCAGCGCCTGCTCACTGTCGATTTTGACAATGCCAACGCCACCCCAGCCATCAGTGGGCTTGTAAATCAGCTTGCCACCAAAGTCTCTGAGTGCGTGCTTTAACCCATCCATGTCGTTTTTATGGCACAGACGATAGTCCGCGGTGCAGATCCCCTGGCTGTTGAGTAGGTGTGAGGTGCGAAATTTGTCTTCGGCAAGCGCAAACGCATCATAGTTGTTTAGCGTGGGAATGGCCTGGCTCAGCGCCTGATAGAGATACACCTGAAACTGGGTTTGCTGGCCGGCGTTGTAACTCAAAAACGTATCCAGCTGTTCCATCACGACACCATTACAGGTTATCTGGCCATCTTTTGCCCGGGCATCTCGTAAATTGAGCCCGGTGCTGGTTTGGATCCCGCGCTCAGCCAGAGCGTGAACCAGGCGCTGCTCAATCTCGCGCCCTCCACCATTTTCGTACATCCAGATGCCAACGTGCGGCGCCGCAACAGAGCGTGTCATAAAGTGTCTCCTTGGTCCTTGAACAGGTGCATAAAATTTGGTCAGGAAGGCTATTCTACAGGGCACTGTGTGACAGATTTTTGATCGTTCCTCTGTACCTCCCGGGATCCAAAAACTGTTCATAATTCCGTCACCCAACTGTCATCGAAAATCGCCACGATGGGCCCAAAATTACCGCAGGGACCTGTTATGGATAGTCTTGACTTTAATGAGCTCGCGTCTTTAATTCGTTGTAATTCTTACAGTAAACACAAACCGGGTGTCGATGCACACGGCGAGCAGATGATTGAACTGGCCGCCCCTCTGGGCTACACACTGACTCGATATCAAAGGGAGCATATTGGCGATCATCTGTTATTGCGCGCCCCCAGAGGCGCAGGCAAACAGATCCTGTTGCTGGGCCATCTGGACACTGTGTATCCGCCAGAAACTTTTGTCGAATTTAGCCAGGACGAAGAGTGTGTTTATGGCCCCGGTGTCTGTGATATGAAAGGCGGCAACTGGGTTGCACTGAACGCATTGCGCCAGCTTAAACGCACATATGGCAAGCTCCATAACATTGACTGGTTGCTGGTCAGCGATGAAGAAATTGGCAGCGATGACAGCAAAGCGCTGACGACAAAAATCACCAAGCAATATGATGCCTGCCTGGTCTTTGAAGCTGCTGGTAAAAATCATGAACTGGTTGTGGCCCGCAAAGGCATTGCGACCTTTACCATCACCATTAGCGGCAAAGCAGCCCATGCAGGTAACCACTATCGTGATGGCATTGATGCCAACTTCGCACTGGCAAACATGTTAATGGAAATGTCCGCCCTGACCGACCTGAAACGAGGCAGCACGGTCAATGTGGGCAAAATCCAGGGTGGCATTGGTGCCAATACCATTTCACCGTCCGCCACTATGGTCGTTGAAGCCCGCTTCACCAAAGCTTCTGAACAGCAACGCTTACTCGAAGGCATAGAGAACATTTGTCTGGCCATTGAAGTGACCGGTGTATCCGTTAAGTTAGAGGGCGGGTTGCAACGCGGTGTGATGGCACCAACGGATGAACAATCCGCTTTACTGTCTGAGATCAATGAGATCCTGGGATACGAATTGCCAGTGGAACATCGCGGTGGGGTATCCGACGCAAACACCGCAGCCGCAACTGGGACGCCTACCCTGGATGGTTTTGGGCCCTACGGCGATGGCGATCACACCATCCATGAGCGGGCACTGAAGTCCAGCTTTGCACTGCGTATTGAACAAGTAACACAGATCCTGGCCAGCCTGTGCTATCAGGCCGAGCCAGAAGCTGCACTAAGCGACAACGATTAACGCTGGCACTGTGGGCAATATACGGTGCTGCGTTGACCCAGGCGGATCTCCTTCAGGGTTGTTTCGCAGCTGACACAAGGTTCGCCCTTGCGTCCATAGACCAGTAACTCTTGCGCAAAGTAGCCCGGTTTACCGTCACTTTGCGCAAAATCCTTCAGGGTGGTGCCACCTTGTTTTATGGCACTCGCTAGGGTCTCCTTAATGATGGGAGTTAAGCGCTGGTAGCGCTGCAATGACACTTTACCGGCTTCCCGTTTAGGGTGGATCCCGGCCTTAAACAAAGATTCATTGGCGTAGATATTACCCACCCCGACGACGACATGATTGTCCATAATGAACTGTTTGATTGCCACCTTTTTTCCACGACTGGCTGCATACAAGTGATCGGCGGTAAACGCTTCCGTAAGCGGCTCCGGTCCCAGTTTTGCAAATACGCTGTGTTCCTCAGCGGCCCCTTGCCACAGGCAGGCGCCAAAACGCCGCGGGTCATTCAGGCGCAATGCCAGCCCATTGGTAAAATGAAATTCAATGTGATCGTGCTTTTTTAACGGCGTATCCTGCGCCACAACGCGCAGGTTGCCCGACATGCCGAGGTGTAAGATGGCCGTGCCCAACGGGCTTTCCAGCAATAAATATTTTGCCCGCCGCTTCACGGCACTGATGACTTGCCCTTCTAACAGGCTTACCTGCTCAGGGACCGGCCAGCGCAACTGACGCTGGTGCACAATAACTTTACTGACACCCTGACTCAGGATATGGGGTTCAATGCCTAAACGGCTGACTTCGACTTCTGGTAATTCTGGCATTACTTCAACTCAATTGGGGCAAATAGCTGTTGCGCCTGTGCTTTACTGACACTAAACCAACGCTGTGGTTGTCTGGCAAAAAGATAATAGCTTTGTTGCTGGTGATACAGCTGAAAGCTGAGCGGCAGTTCACTGCCAGCCAGCCAGAACTGAGCCACACTCACTGCGGCGCTCGCTGGCAGGCCTGGATTGTCAGTGACAGTCAGCTCGCTTTCCTGCCACTGGGTGATCAACGCCTCTAAGGTGCTCGGTTGCGCCTGCCAATCGGCCTGAGCATCGGCACTGAGTCGCCAGGATGTACCTATACGCTCAATCTTATAGCCAGGAAAACCCAGTGCCAGTACGAAGCTTTGCTGTTCAAAAAGCGGCATACTCCCGCGCTCTTCCGCTGGCGGATTAATTTTCTGATGTATGCCGTTAAGGAAAAAGATCATGATCAACATAGAGAAGATCACCACATTATTCCATGCTTTACGGCTCAAACGCATAACTACTCCACGGCTTGCTTACCCCGCAACACGGCGGGCTGATGAGACTCTGGATCATATCCTGCACAATCTGGTAAGTACACTCAGATCCGAAAGAAGCCGATGTTTTTACTCAATACACCAGACATTTCCGACAGTTTTCCAGTGGCCTGTTTATTGTCATTCAAAGCGCTCATCGCATCCTGAGCTGCCAGAGTGATCTCTTCCATATTCGATGCCACGTCATTAATGGCCGATGCTTGTTGCTGTGCAACACTGGCCACTTCGCCCACCTGAGACAGTGAATTTTGTGCCTGATTATCTATTTGTTCTAGTAACTCTGTGGCTTCAAACGTCAGTGTACGGCCATGCTCTACCTGAGGCTGCGTCTTTTCCATCGCAGCAACCGTGGCAGCGGTCTCGCTTTGCACTTCCCGGATCATGGTCTCTATCTGATCCGTCGCTTCAAAGGTTCTGCGTGCCAGCTGCCTGACTTCATCTGCCACCACCGCAAACCCGCGTCCTGATTCACCGGCTCGTGCCGCTTCTATGGCAGCGTTCAGTGCCAGCAAGTTGGTCTGCTCAGAGATACCACTGATCACATTGGCGATGCCACCTATCTGTTTGGTCTGCTCTGCCAGCTTTTGGATCTGCGATACTGTGCCATCAACCGTCTGGGCTATAGTATCCATTGCATCAGATGTATTACGAATGGCCTGGCGTCCCTGATCAGCAAAAGCCACCGTTTGTGTTGAATTTTCTTCCGTTTGCTTGGCAATGTCACTTACCCGCATCATATTTTCCCGCAACGAGTCGAGCATCTGTGCCGTATTGCTGGTGGCTTCTGCCTGATGCTGCGCGGCATCATAAATCTCACCCGATGCGCCTGTCACGGCGCTGGCCTGCACAGAAAGCTGCTCAGACACCTCTTTAATGCTGGTGACAATCCGCGTTAATTCACCAGACATTCGACAGACAGAATCCAGCATGCTATCGGGATAGTCGGTGTCAATCTGCATAGTCAGATCGCCCCCTGCGATCCGCGTCACCGCAGCCGCCGCATCTTGAGGCTCACCGCCAAGTGAGCGCTGGAAACTGCGCTCTATCGCCCAACCCACCAGCACACTGATGGCCACGGCAATAAAGGTAAACCACAACATAAGCTGGGAAAATCCACCCGCGGCTTCACGCGCTGCGGGAGTCAACGTTTGATTTTGCTGCTCCTGGTAATCAATAAACTCGTTGATCACATTGAGCCAGCTGATAAAGGCCGGGCGCGCTTCATCCAGTACCAGAGCATCGACGCTCTGGCCTGCTTTTTTATTGCTCAGTATGGTGCGGATAAGCGGCAATGTCCGAGCTTCTATGCGCTTTATTCGAGTCAGGATCTCACGTTCCTGAGCACTAAAGTGCCCGCCTGAATTGATCATTTGCGTCATTTTTGCGTCTGAATCCTGATAGAAACGGGCAAGCTGTTCGATTTCCCTTTCATATTCAGCTATTTCGGAAGCACTTCTGGCAATCGCAACATCCCGAATAGCAATCGCCCTGTCGTGCACACTGCCTCGGAAGTTAATTGCATAACGTTGCTTCACCGAATTGACGTCCGTGATCTCTGTGAGCGTCTGATCGATAAATGCTACGCGATTACTGCCAATAATGGTCATCACGACCAATAATGCCAGCGCAATACCAAACCCGACCACTAATCGGCTCTTGACCGACAATCCCATTAACCACTGCACCATATTGTGCCTCCATGATAGCAACATACTGAAAGTTCAAAGTTAGTCGCAGGAAATGAAGCTGTAAAGCGGATAAAACGAATTACTATGATGGAAAAAACAGCAGGTTGCTTTAGCCACAGACATACAACAGTCATATTCATTTGAAACCATATCAGGGACTCACCCACGAGTTGCCCTTATCACGCACGGATGACACGTGTATAATTTTCGCTTCGCGCTTAATCGACTTATTTAGGCGCAATGCTCTGATATGGTTGTCGGAGCCAGAAATTGGAATACTCACAATGAATAAAGCACTACTTTGCCTGTTTGCAGGCCTACTCTCCTCACCCGTATTCGCTGATGCGCGATTTGTGTCGGCCAAATTAATTGAAGACGGTAGTTCAATACGCCCTTCAGAAGCGATAGAGGGCAGTCGACGCGAACACTGGGCTTTTGTCGACTACATGGTAGACCCGAACGGCAAACCCATACATACACTGGTCGAAGCCTCTTCTACCAAGTCTGTTCACAGAGCTAAATCAGCTTTGACAATACGCACTTATCAACCTGCCCGGCTGGGTGGAGAGACAATCTCTTCTGCCAGTCAGTTACCGATCAGATTCAATAAGGTGTTTGAGCAATACACCAACGACAATGTCTCCACTGTGTTTAGCAAGTATTTTGACGAGGCAAAGGCATTAGTGGTCAGTAACCAAATGACCAAAGCCAAACCCGCACTCGATAGCCTGGTTGAGGATCACACTAAAAACCTCACAGAACGTGCCTATAGCGCCTGGTTATTGAGCGCCTATTTCTACAACGTACAAGACTGGCACCAGTACGAATATCACCTGAGAGAAGCTGTACACCTACATCACTTTCTTACGCCAGATTTGGCATTGATGTCGATGCAAAGCCTGATGAACCTGGAAGTCTATCAGAAGCAATACGGTAATGCGTTTGCCACCCTGCTCAACATGCGAGGGATCAAAAATAAACAGCTGTCTAAGCAAACTATCAATGAGTTTAGTGCGCAGCTGCAGGAACAAATTGACGCCAACCCAGTCATTACGGTCACTGCCAAACTGGCTGAATTACGCACCTGGCGCCATACGCTTAACCGCAGCACCATTTCATTCAGTGCAGAAGGTAGCCTGAGCACTGTCGCTTTGTACTGTCAAAATGGCTATCAGCGCTTTAACGAGCTGCCGGTGAAAAACTATCAAGTTCCTGAAGCTTTCGGGAGCTGCTATCTGGCAGTGCAAGGTGAAACAGATACTCAAATCACCTATCGCGAAGAGGGTGATGCCCGCTTTGGACTTTATCTGTAAATTTGACAAAAAATGAAAAATGAGTGATCCGGATATCCAGACCGCTCGTTTTATAAGATGAAGGGTTCGCGGTACGGTGTACCAAACTACCCCCTTCGCGACGGCACTGATAAACGCGCACTTTAAGTGCGCGTTTTCTCTTTTATCAAACCGATAAAAACTTATTTGCTCACCACATCAACCAGATTACCCCGAAGCACAGCTGAGCACTGACTCGCCTGACGCAACAAAGTAATAAACGCCTGCGTAAGAGGGGCCGGTTGCTGTACGTTGGCCCACAATGCATAGACCGGGCGCATATGTTGCCACTCGCCCACATAGCAAAACGGTTTGTCCAGTTCAGCGACTTCTGTCATCGGCAAGACGGCCGCTCCGAGGCCGGATGCAACCATTTGCCTGGCTAACGTGATGTCTCCCACGTAAGAGAACTGGTCAAAGCGGGACAATAGATCGCGCCACAGTGGAGAATCCGGAATTTGTTCCTTTTTAAATGGCATGAACAAGGTGCTCGTTTCTTTAGCCTGCTCAGGCACCACACACTTTAGTGCAATCTCGCCGATACGCGTGTGATAGCAGTTGGAGTCCTGCAATGTGCCTACCCGAATAATCACATCGAAACGCTTCTGGCTCAGCAACACATTAGTATTGTCCGGTTCAATGTGCAACACAAGGTCCGGATGGGTGCGCTGAAAAGACTCAACCACAGGATATAAAGGGCCATTGATCAAATTCTGCGGACACAATAAGTGAAATGCACTGACTTGCGGGCTTAACAACGCGGTGCAGTCAGCTTGCAGGGCCAGCAACGACGGGGCCATTTTTTCATAGACGGCCTGGCCATGAGATGTGGCTAACACACCGCGTGCTGAGCGATTCAACAGACTATAACCAAGCCGAGCTTCCAACGCGGCAATCCGTTTAGAAATGGTTGGTGCGCTGAGACTTAACGCATCAGCTGCTTTCGCAAAGCTGCCCCGGCGAGCCACTTCAACAAAGAGCAGCAGATCATCGAGCATGTGGTTTTCCTTAATCTTAGCTTGCTTATTCTGACATTCCGCTTCTGCTCGCGCCCGCTATGATGGGTATGAAACGGAGGAACGCGATGCGAAAACTGATATTCACGACTTTATTTTCATTTTGCCTGTCGACACTGATGTCGGGCTGGGTCACCTATGTCAATCTGGGTGTAGCGCCCGGATTTTTGCAGCACTGGTTCAGGGCGTTTGTTCATGCCTGGCCCATTGCTTTAGTCACGGCTTATCTGCTCAGCGGGCCAATCCACTCCCTCACTCACTTTATTCTGGAGCGAAACCATGTCAAATGACACTGAACACACCCCGAACAACGAGGCAATCAATTTGGTTGCTTATATTAATCCAAAAGCCGCCTACTACCAAAACTGTAAGTCTGCGATAGAAGAGATCATGGAAATAACTCGACAGGAGCCCGGGTGCCAGCGCTTTGAATTGTATGAAAACACAACGCACACTCAGCTGATCCTGATAGAACGATTTGCCCGGCAAAGCGCATTTGATTTGCATCACCGCCAGCCGTACACCCAGGCGGTATATCGACTATATCAGGATGCGTTAACGTGTCCTCCGGAACTGCACTTTTTGACAGAAGCCTAGGTATAACGCACGTTAAAATGCCCGCAAATCGCGGGCATTTTAGTTAATTCATCGCATCTACAACTTAGTGCATTCGACAAGCGGCATAGGCCGGGTGTGTCCAGCAAATATCAACACTGGCCTGATTGCCAGCGCCCGCGATCGCTTGTGTCTGCTCTGTATTTAACCCTTTGCTCTGTAAGGTTTTCACTGCTTTTTTATTTAATTTCAGTTTCATATTCTGTCCTTAATCTTAATGTTAGTGCCTCAGAGGGCCATCCAGATTTAACACAGGCCTGAGCAAAATGGTACAAAAAAAGAACAAACATATCCTACTCCGCCGGGATCTTATTGAGGCCTGAGCACCTCAATGACCTGAGCATCAACCCAGTAGACATCCCCTTCTTCATCGCCCGCATCACGATTGAAAAAGAGATATTTACCGTCCGGGGTCACGCTGGCTGATGCTTCCCGGCCGGACGTATTCACTTTATCCCCCAGGTTGATAGCCTCACCCCAGCTACCGTCTTTTTGACGGAAACTGACATACAAATCACTCTCTCCATATCCGGAGTCTCTCTGGCCATCCCAAATAATGTACGAGTCATCAGGCGCTATAAACGGATGTGCATTATATTTACCCGTATTCACCTCGGGACCCAAAGCCTTCGGCGGCTGGCGCTTTCCGTTGACAACCTCAGAGACGCGGATCACATCACCACTCTTGTAATCATCCAGTATATACGTGCCATTGCTGGATGATGTCAGACGCATAATCCCCCAGTCGTCCTTGTCGAACATTGGGCCCAATACCTGCAACGACCCCCAGCCACAGGCTGTGCGCGTCATATAGTATTTTCCCAGGTGCATGGTTTTCCCGTCAGGCGCTAAAAACGGACGCCCCACCCGTGGACCCACCACCAGCTCGTGCCACTGATTGTCGCGTTGGATGTAGGATATTAACGTCCACCTCCCCGTATGGTTATCCCTGCGGGTAAAATAAAACTCCGTCATGTCGGGTGAAAAGAACGCATTGTAGTCACGATGCTGTGTGGAGACGGCACCCGGGGCGAAGACTTGTGGCGTCGTGCCTGGCTTTTCTTGACCCAAGTAGGGGCCTGTCAGCACATCAGATACCTGCTCAGCCAGGCTGATGGTACTCGTCAGTGACGCTGAAAACAGCATCACCAGTAATCTGGTTAACTTCATAATAAAACTCCTTTGGCTAAGGTAATCTCATGATCTGTTGCAAACACAGACCTAGCTTAGCGATAGCCCCGGGGGTTACTTGAAGTTTTACTGATGTTTCGCTGAAAATTTAAAAAGCAATAGAATTATATAGTTATTTGAAAATACACTTATATCATAGGCCAGCCACCCAGCTATCAGGTGGCTTAGCCCATCTATACCGAGTTCAGCGATGTCTACTGAAGCGATGGTGATTTCGTATTCGCAGCACGCCGCATGCTTCTTCTGCGCTGCCAGCATACGACACTGAGCAATCCAAACAGATACGCTAACATGCCGCTGCTTCCGTCCGGTCTCGACGTATCCGGGTTATCTGCTGAATCATCGCCTGAGTCACTACCTGAGTCACCGCCTGAATCACCGCCTGAGTCACCGCCTGAGTCACCACCTGAGTCACCACCTGAATCATCACTCGATGTTTCCACTTCAAATAGCAATGTCAGTTGCTGGCTCAGTTGGCCATCACTAACCTCTATATGTACCGGGTATTCTCCCGCACTCGCGAACTGCCCGGTCAGTTTACCCCAGTCCGTCAGCTCAAAGCCCTCAGGTAGCTCGGGCGCACTGAAGAAGTAGTTATCGCCATTGCGGTCAACCACAAGCTCAATCAGTTCCATGGATATGGCTTCACCAGGCTTAACACTGAGTGCATCAGGCTGTTGACGCCACTGCGGTGCCTGATTAGCGATATCCAGTGCGATACGATACACGCCACGGCCATAGGTAAAGGCATATAGGTAGTTAACGTGCTCAATCCGTCTTAACACCATACGGTATACCGCCACATTGGGCAGACCATGAATGAAAGGCTGCCAGCTGTCTCCTCCATCATCTGTGTGATATACACCATAATCAGTGCCCACAAATAAGGTGTCAGGATCTTCTCTTAGCTCTACCAGGGTATGCGCCGGTAAATCTGGAAACGCGCCCTCGCCTTCATCATCGAGTGCACGCCAGCTGGTACCTTCGTCCTCACTTTTCCAGATGTGCTTTTCGCCAAACGTTGACACAACCGCATACATGTCCGAGCTATCGTGGATACTGTAGTGTAATTCGCGCACGTAGGCGTTATCAGAAAAACTGATATCTTGTGGTGTGGTTGTGCTGTCGGAGCTCAGCGCATTGTTAAGACGTTTCAGCGCGCCATCCGTCTGTGCATAAACCACGGTATTACTGTCGCCTGGTTTCACCACTAACGCCGTGATCCCGCGACGATATTCCTCGGTAAAGCGCTCTGAAGCACGCTCGAACATGCCGTCTGACAACTCATCCAGCCGCCATAAACTTTGCCCACCCAGCCAGATACGGTCGGGGTAATTTGGATCCACGGCATAAGGCGCGATAAAAAGACCACTTTCGTATTCGGCCTTTTCCAGGAAACGGTTTTCACCATTTTCCCGTAGGAACAAGCTGCCATTTTGACTTGATACCAACATTCTCGCCTCATCGATAAAAAAGGCATAACCACCATCACCTGGTCCTACATCTTGCCAACCCGCATCTGGTGAATATAGCCAGCTACCGTTGTCCTGAGCGCCACCGGCTAACTGGCTGCCGTCGTGAGAGACATCTCCATGATAAAACTGGGTCACATTGTAGCCTGAATTCAAAGAACGCCAGGCAATCTCTGCAGGCTCCTCACTGCAGGCACTCACACCCATAGCAAAAGGATTGCTGGTCAATGCGATACCACCATCATTGACATTATATAAGCGCGTTTCATTCACGCCGTCATACTCTGGATGGAAATATAAGCCATGGTGATCGACATGCGGTGCGTCAGCATCCCGGTAATAGAAGGACATCTGTTGCCAGTTTTGACCACTGTCTTCTGAGCGCATCACTTCAACAGCCCCCACCCAGATCACGCTGGCATCAGTAGGATCAATGGTGAGTGTGTTATCAAACCACCCCTGACCATAAATGAAACTTTGTTCCGGGTCGGGGCAATACAATCCGTTGGGGTTTGAGAGCACATAGCGTCCAAATATGTCCGGGTGTTGTGGCCCGGTCACCAGTGCCCAGTTTTCACCACCATCCACTGATTTGTAGAGACCCTGCAACGCATGCGGTATATCCCCTTGGGCATTAAAAGCTGCCAGCGCATACACAATGGTGGGATCTGATGGAGCAAAAGCCAGCGTTGTGCGGCCCTGATTAGGCTCGGCAATCACAGGCTGCCAGCTTTGACCGGAATCCTGGCTCAGATAGACTGCCCCCCCCTCACCAAAGTTGCCACAGCTGGCCAGGACCCGATCCTGCTCATCACTCAAAGGACTCACAGCCAACTCCAGACATCCGCCCAGTACATCACTTTGATCGAGTGCCAGCTGCCAGCGCTTTCCTTTGTCATCAGACAACCAGATCCCCGTATTTGTGACTGCATACAAACGACCTTGCGCACCAAAGCGTAGCTTGTTCACATATTGAAAATTGACATTGTTATTGGTGCTCTCGAGCTGATACCAGGTCTCACCACCATCTTCAGATGTCATAATGCCATCACCGGCAAATCCGATGCTGTTAGTAAAACCACGCCCCACATAGACACCTTCACCACTGCCTGCAAACAAGCGTTCACTGTCATCGGGATCAAAGACCAGGGTACCAATCGCCATACTGGGCAACTCACTGGCAACAGGCTGCCAGCTTTCACCTGCGTTCACAGACTTCCATATTCCCCCGGAAATACCTGCCGTAAACAAAATGTCGGGGTTTTGCGGATGAAATACCAAAGTACGCGTACGCCCACCCACACGTTCAGGACCCAGGCTCTCCCACTGATACTCTGATGACTCACGCGCACGATATGCCTGAACCTGTCTGAATGCTTCATCATATTTAGCCTGAATATCTAACTGATGTGCCGGATTCACTCGAATAAGGCCCTGCATCGACTTATCCGGTTCACGAATATTTTTCTCGTGTACTTTGATTTTTGGGGTTATATCGTTGATAGATGGCTTGTTACTGGCATAAAGTACGGCAACAGCAATCGCCGACAAGGCAATACCACCGAACAAACCTACTTTTGTTTTATCACT
The DNA here is from genome assembly GCF_000238295.3 of Pseudoalteromonas rubra. NCBI lineage: Bacteria > Pseudomonadati > Pseudomonadota > Gammaproteobacteria > Alteromonadales > Pseudoalteromonadaceae > Pseudoalteromonas > Pseudoalteromonas rubra. The sequence goes on along the minus strand of NZ_AHCD03000020.1, from coordinate 112,186 downwards.
CATATCCACTCCTTTTTATGTGTTGTTATCCTGTTATGACTACCTGACAGACAGGCCTCTTGTCACCTTATCAGATACTTAACATTTCTGTATACCAATCAAGCAACGCGTTACCGCCTCTGCGCTCAGGTTCAGACACCACAGCTTTGTTGATCCAAAACAATCCCGCACAAAAAATGTAAAATAAAAGTTTTAAAAGATTCACAAAAAGTAAACAATACAACTCTGCGGGGTGTTCTGCCTCGCAGTGAAACACACTTTGTAAAAGGATAATTTAATGAACAATCTACGAAATACAGTATTAGGGTTAGTTGCCGTCATGTCAGGCTCAGCACTGGCAGGTGATATTGAAAATGGCATTATGAAAAATGCAGAGAATTACTACGGCGTCGCGCACCAGGTTGCTGATATTGCTAAACAGGCACCTGAGTACAGAGCAGCACCCCAGCAATATCCGCGCTTTGATGTTCAACCCATGGCACCTGCCACCGGTATCTCCTACTTTGAATTTGGCCTGGTTCGCTCGCAGTTTGGTGGCGATCAAACGATTCTTGCCGGAGATTTTTCTACGGGCACCAATCACGGTGGCAGCTACTTATATGTATATGCCTGGCAGGTCGGCTACGGCAATCCAAACAACGCAACCATGAATGGTGTGTCAAAGTCTGCGGCGCTCAGAGAAGCACGATGTGGCTCAGACCTGCACCGTTGCCAGGCTGGTGAAACAGTCACAGGCTGGTTATACGGTTGGGACTTCACCGGCCAGTCTGCAGGTCAGGTGAAAGCCTCTGCCAACTCGGTTGCCTCTCCGTTTGGTTACTGGAGCGACTCTTTGTATATCAACTAATACAGAGTAGCACGGGTGCATAGTGCAGTTATGCACCCATTTGATTAGGCTACTGAGCCATTTCTAGTCTGACCCAGCCTTTGAATTATCTCAATGGACTTCAGATACAACTCGCTCGATTCTTTGCTATGGCCACCCATAGCTGATGACAGCTGATAGGTATGTTTCATATCATTCAGCAAATCATGTTTCTTGAACGGATCTTCATTCATCGAAGTGGGCGCGCCTATGGCCATCATTTCACCCGTCCCGATAAATCCACCATCAAATAATTCTCTGGACAAGCTGCGCATTTCACCTGCCGACATGTTATGCACGTCATACTTGGCTGCAAGTTCTTGCCACTTATTTTCCGCTTGCCGGGCTTTGTCACTGAGTGTGACCGTATCGCTTGTTGCCCCGGCTTTATGCTGATTGTCAGATGATTCCTCGGCATTATAAGTATTACGTGTTGCGTAGACCTGACTGGCTGCACTGGCACCAGCGCTTGCATTGATTGCATTCATAGATGATATCCTTCCTTTGGGGGAGATTAAGGCGGGTCATCTCTCTACGGCAAACTAAGCAGGCCCGCTATTTACATTCTGTTAATGCAATTAGGGTGCCAGAAATATCATACCTTCTACTGATCAGCGTCCCTCCTGATACAAACCTTTTTCACGGCTCGGCGCGGTGTTTATACTGAAAGACAGACTCCAGTGGCTGATCGAAAACCTCGGCAATTTTAAATGCCACTTCCAGTGATGGTGAGTATTTAGCTGCCTCAATCGCCATGATGGTTTGGCGGGTTACCCCAACACGCTCAGCGAGTTCTTTCTGGGTCATCTCACCGGCCATAAATCGCAACATTCTGATCTGGTTAGTGATTGTACACTCAGCCATAGAAGGTTCCCATCCGATTTTGGATCAGTTGAGTGGCATAGTTCACCAATTCCGCCAGTAAAAAAGCGCCGACCATGATATGCAAAGTCAGAAACGGCAGCTCCGTTCGCTGCGCAGCGCCCAGGCCGTTTTGTTCAAATGCATATTGGCCAATCGCAAAACACACCCCAGCCTGGAGGATCCAAAGCGCATACTTATTGCCTACCAACGACACGTGTTTTTCGCGCTCATCCAGGGGTTTTTCGACATCCCCGTCGCTAACCAGCTCCAGTAACAACTGACTGATAATTGACAAGACAATAGAGATCCCCACCACCTTAATCAACAACTGAGATATCCAGGTACCGCTGGCTAGTTGCTCAGCGCTGGCCGCCATCAGGCTGGTGGCATAGAAATACACCACAGCACCGGTCACCAGCAGATCTAACGTCAGCGTCAGGTCCCGAAAACTCAGAGAGTCGAGTAATGCTTTCAGCACTTTCAGTTTTTCATTGCTTGTCATGAATATCACCCTTAACCCAAAGTAAAAAATCTTTGACTTATACTGGTCAAAATACCACCCAATGTCAAATATCTTTTACTCATAGTTAAAAATACATAACTACATCAAGTGCCGAAAGCGTATTGACTGCACACGTCCGGCCGTTGCAACCCTCATTAACTTATTGAGTGGACCTGAGCGTTTCGATGATGCTTGCATCAACCCAGAATAAGTCGGACTGCGCTTTACCCTGTTTCCCGACAGCCTTAACCATTCTATTGAAAAGCAGGTACTTACCATCAGGAGTTACCTGTGGCCCACCTTCCTCGGCGGCCGTGTTGACCTGCTCCCCGAGGTTAATCGCCGCGCCCCACGACCCATCAGGCTGGCGAAAACTGATATACAGATCAGCACTGCCAAATCCAGCTTCCCGATGACCATCCCACATCACATAAGATTCATCTGGAGCGATAAAGGGGTGCGCATTCCATTTACCGGTATTGATTGCTTTACTGAGGGCCTTTGGTTTCTGCCACTCACCATTTTCCCATTTAGAGTACCTCAGTACCCCTTTACCATCCCGGGTAAACTCGTCAAACACAATTGTGCCCTTTAGCGACATTTTCAGGCCCATCATCGGAATATCATCAAAGGCCGGACCCAGCTTTTTCATCTCAGACCACCCGTCCGGGGTACGCGTTTTATATTGCTTGCCGTAAAACACCCTTTGTCCATCCGGCGCATAATAAGGCGCTCTTCCCGTTTGCGTATTGATGACCTTCTGCCAACCACCAGCCTCCCGGGTAAAGGTCACAGATGCCGTTTCACGCTGCCCATTGTTCATCCGCCAGCGAGTCACATAGAGCACGTCTTTATCAGGCGCGAAATGCACCGCATCGCCCCAGTCGGGTGTAGACACGAGTCCCGGAGCAAACACTTTTGGGGTTAACCCAGGTGGCTCCTGGCCCAGGTAAGGGCCGCTCAAGTCAGAAAAGACATGTTGTGCATCGCTGTTACTGCATAACAACAAGCTCACAGCAGACAAAATTAACGTAAGTCGTTGAGGCTTCATTCTGTGTTCTCCTGGTAAATGGATAAATATCCCCCTTACATTACCCATGGCTGAGCCAAACACCGGACCTGACGATGACTTCTCTCTGATTTTGTCCTTCACGTAATTAAAATATTACTTATCAATACCTTATTAAATTTCAGTGTGATGCTTCTACAGGTATGAGTTGAGATATGCAGATGCTGATAGCAAAAAAATTGGGTGGGGGGTAAACAACTGAAAGCAAACACGCACCGTGATGTCAGTGGTTTTTTAATCTACGCTTTATATACAGTAGATAGGGTAACTCCGTTATGAATGCGTCTATTTTCGTTCAAATTGCGGCCTATCGGGATCCTGAATTACTAGCCACCATAAGGAGCGCAGTAGACAATGCGAGCGACCCACAGCGGCTTGTTTTCGGTGTATGTTGGCAGTATATCCCGGGGCTGGATGAATACCTGTTGTTTCCCTCTGAGCTAGATGCCGATGTCAGACTGGTTGCGGTGCCTGTTGAACAGGCGCAAGGCGTTTGCTGGGCGCGCCACGTAGCACAAAATTTATATCGTGACGAAGATTATGTGCTCTCCGTCGACAGCCATACTCGATTCGTCGTCAACTGGGACAAGCGCATGATAGAGGAGTTGACACGCTGCCCGAGTGACAAACCCGTACTAACCACCTACCCAGCCCCTTTTCGGGCACAAACATCCCTCGCAGATACGCCCATTGCGCGATTAAAAGTAGGGCCAGTCATGGACGGCAGTGTCCGTTTCGAGCCATTTTTTGATGCTGACACAACCCTGCACACAGCGCCCATTGCCAGTCACTTATGTGCCTGTGGTTTCTACTTTGCACAGGGTCAACTCAATCACGACTTACCTATCGACCCCATCATGTACTTTAACCAGGAAGAGTTTACCCATTCTCTGAAGCTCTGGACCTTAGGATATGATTGCTTTATCCCGTCTCAGCACCTTGTATTACACCAGTACGGTAAAGAAAAACCCGTATTCGAGCAGCATGTACACTGGAATGACGACGCTAAATGGGTGGCGCTCAATACCCGCGCGCAGATCCGCCTGCGTGCACTGATTGAACACACATTTGACCCAGCCCATGACAGTTTTCCTGTCGAACACTTCCCGCTGGGAAAGGCCCGGACAACCTCGCAATACTTGTCATTGCTGGCACTCGAATACCGGGATGGCGAACTTTACCCTCAAAACTCAGAAACTAAGGCCACGCGTTAGAGGAGCACTATGTCATTACCTAAGATTTCCTGCTTTTGCTGCACCTTTGGCCGCCCGCATTTGTTAGAAGAGGCCATTGAATCGTTTCTGCGCCAGGATTATGCCGGTGAGAAAGAGCTAATTGTTCTCAATGACTTCAGCGGGCATCGTTTACTGTTCGAACACCCGCAAGTGACCGTTATCAATCTGTCGACCCGCGTTGTTCCCCTGGGTAAAAAATTCAATCTGGCTGCCAGTTACTGCACGGGTGACATCTTAATGCCCTGGGAGGACGATGACATTTATCTGCCCTGGCGACTCAGCGTAAGCGCCGCGCAGATCCGTGATGGCGTTTTCCATACCCGCCAGGCCTGGCTGGAAAACAGCAACCATGAGCTTGAATATTCTGAAAATCTCTATCAGTGCAACCTGGCGATTGAACGCACTGTGTGGCAGCAAATTGGCGGCTATTTAGAGCATGATGTCAGTGCGATTGATTTAGCGCTGTTTCGTGCGCTGGGAAGCGATAAACACACGCAAATATTGCCATGGGAAGATATTTTTTATGTCTATCGCTGGCAGTCATCAGGCGCTTTTCATGCATCCGAGGTCGGCGGAAATTGCGCCAGTATCAGCGATCATGCCGGCTATATTGTTAATCAGCTGGCCATCTCGGGGAAACTGCCATTGGGAGACGTACAGCTTAAGCCTCGCTGGCAAAGAGATTATGTTGCACTCAGTCGGTGTGCCAGAATTCCAACCCGCTCACCATCGTCGCCACACGTACCCAATAAAAATCCAAACTCATGCCCTGTCACCCGGGGTTTTCAGATTGACGAACAGGTGTTTATTAACAGCCCACTCCACGACACCTGGTTTTTACTCGACCCCTTGGCAAGTACCATCTGGCAGGGGCTGCAATCGAATCAGTCAGTATCCGACATCGCGCTCACGCTACATCGTCAGTATGGGACCGATGTGGCCCATGCCAACGCCGATATCCAAGCTATCACAGCAAACTTTAGCCAGGAAGGCTTGCTGCGCGATTGGTGCGAACCGCTCTGGCTCGATGTGGCAGAGCAAGCCGTCGTCGTGGTCATCCAGCAGGATAGGCTACGCAATGACTTTAAGCGTCTCTTTACCCAGCTCCGGAGTGACTGGCCAGTCAACTGGGATCACCATCTAGAGCTGCGCGAAGAGCGGGAATTTTATAGTGTGTATCTGAATGCTCAACAGGATGCGGAGTTACTCTACGCAGATCAGGCCCTCTATCGTTTAATTGAATTGCTGCAAACGCTCCAGGCTTCAACCACGCAGCATGCCACTTACCTCAACGGCCTGCTACTTAGGGTGAGCAATCAGGTGATTGCGGTTTGCAGTTCAGATCTCAGCCACAACGCTGTCAGCCTTGAGACCCCGGATGCACAGCAAGTCGAGGTCCTCAGCTACGGCCGCTTTCAGTTAACCAGTAATGGCGATGTTCAGGCTGTTCGCGCCCCACACATAATTCCTGCGCAACAGCGTAAAGCATTGCACACTCAGCCCGTTACCAGCGCCTATTTTAATGGCCAGTTGCATCATATCTGTGAACCCCTGCCCTGCGACGAGCAAACGCGCTATCAGGTTGATCACTGTATTATGGCCACTGAACAACTGCCTTCAGGTCCGCGCTCTGCCGCGCAGGCGTTATCAATACTTTTAAACGAAGGGCTGATCCGAACCCCTTATTTGAGTCAGACTCAGATAGCGCACCTGCTCAGCTGGTTAGCCTCAACCCACACCGTCGCCGTTACGCCCGATGCTCTGACGCTCAGCACGCTGCCACTACGTCAGGATACAGCCCACACCGATAGCTCTGCGCTGTCTCCTTTGCAGATCCCCCAGTTTAAACGTTTTGATAAACAACGCACTCAGCTGACTTTGCCCGGCGTTTTGCCAACAAATCAAGACAGAGCAGACAACGGACAGCGATATGCTCAGGTGAACATTCACCCCTCTGTTGACTTAATTGAATGGGTTAGCCAAAAGCTTGAGGCCGGTGAAAGCAAGGCGCAGGTATACAGAGATCTGATTGAATCTGGCTACGCCATGGAAATGGCCGAAAAAGCCATGTATGGATTCAAACCGAAAATAAAGACCGAGCAAATAGAAGATGCCAGCCTGCGTGAAAGCACACACACCAAACCGAGTCTCTATTTTGCTTTTGCCAACATCGCCATCACGCAAAACCCAAAAAGCATCCGCATTGCAGATGTACGCGCACAAATTTTCCGTTTTGAGGGAGCTTTATCTGAGCAGGAATGCCAGTCGTTGATTACCCGCCTGGAGGGCCACTTTCAGCCCTCGACCGTCGTTGACCAGCAGGGCGACAGCAATCAGGGTTACCGTACCTCCTGCACCGCCTGCCTGGAACAGATCAGTCACCAGGAAAATATCAAAATAAAAAATAAAATCAGTGCCCTGATGGGTATTGATAGCGCGTATCTGGAGTCTTTACAGATCCAGCGCTATGGCACCGGGCAAGAGTACAAAGTGCACTGCGATTTCTTTCACGAGTCGTCCCCCAGCTACCAAAAATGCATCGACAGTGTCGGCCAGCGTACCTGGACATGCGTTGTCTATTTAAACGATGATTTTAGCGGCGGAAACACACACTTTACCCAGCTGGATATCACGGTCACGCCCCGCACCGGCATGGCCTTGTGCTGGAACAACTTGTCACCGCTGGGTAAGCCCAACGAATACACCTACCACTGCGGCCAGCCGGTTGAGTCGGGATTCAAGTACATCATTAGCGCCTGGTTTAGAGAAAAACCATTTAATAAATAGCAATAATAAGAAAGCACCATTACAACGAATGATGCTTTGCTAAGTTATACCGGTGGAGGTGGTGCCCCGCCAAAGGTTGTGGGCGGCGGAGGTGGTGGTATGCCAAAGGTGGTTGGCGGTGGCGGCGGCATGGCTGTAGGCGCAGGTGGTGGAGGGGGGGTCACCACAGGCTGGTCAGTCACATTAGGGTCTGTATCATCCAGATCGGTATCGTTATCAACATACCCATCTACGTAATCTACGCAGCTTTGAATACTGACATCCGCATTGCCAAAACCATCATAATCACTATCCTGATAGAGTGTGTAGGGTAAAAAATCCCCGCGACGTATCAGCTTATTTGCCGCTTTAATCGATACCGTGATCACGTGTACATCATAGCGACTGTGGTGACACACATCGATTTTTTCGCCTTTGGCGGCGACTTGCATCGATGTTGCCATCAGCACAGCCACTGCAACACGTGTTAAGTTCAAAGTCATGAGTACCTCCAAGGTAATTGGGTACTCATAGAGTATGGTCAATAACTCGCCAAGTTCAATGCAAAAAGCTGAATAATCTTTTTCATGGTCTATTTACTTTGTGACTTCCCAATTGCAGTTTGATCTGTGCCCCCGTAATGAGCAGCTATAGTTAGACATATCACTTATCCACCGAGCGATGTTAATGGCTGAAACACGTGTATTAATCACTGGGGGTGCCGGATTTATTGCCCACCACCTGGTGCTGGAGATCCTGCGGCGAACAGACTGGCACATTACAACACTGGATAGACTCGACTACAGCGGTAACCTAAACCGCCTGCAGGATGCATTAAGCGACCTCCCTCCGGCCGTAACACGCCGGGTAAAAATTGTGTTTCACGACTTAAAAGCGGCATTAAACCCACAAATTATTCAGGAAATTGGCCGGGTAGATTATGTCTTTCATCTGGCTGCAGGATCTCATGTAGACAGAAGCATTGCCTATCCAATGAGCTTTGTGCTGGATAACGTCGTGGGCACCTGTAACATTTTGGACTTTGCCCGTAGCCAGGATAACCTCAGGCGGTTTTTTTACTTCAGTACAGACGAAGTGTTTGGTCCGGCCCCCGCCGATGTGTGCTATAAAGAGAATGACCGCTATAACAGTACCAACCCTTACTCTGCAACCAAAGCAGGGGGCGAGGAACTCGCGGTTGCCTACCACAACACATATAAAGTACCTGTCGTGATCACCCATACCATGAATGTTTTTGGTCAGCGGCAACACCCGGAGAAATTTATTCCGCAAAGCATCAGAAAAATACAACAAGGAGAAACCGTCACGATCCACAGTGACAAAACCTGTACCATCCCAGGCTCTCGCTTTTATATTCATGCGCAGGATGTTGCCGATGCCCTGCTCTTTCTGGTTGATAGCAACTGGTCTGAGAAGACAGACAATGAACAAACCCTTTGCCCTAAATTCAATATCGTTGGCGCAAAGGAGCTAAATAACCTGGAGCTGGCCCAAATCATTGCACAGGTGCAAAACAAACCGCTGCGTTACGAACTCGTCGACTTTCACTCTTCGCGGCCCGGACACGATCTGAGGTACGCCTTATGCGGTGAAAAAATGAAGCAATTAGGCTGGACACCAAAAGTAGACTTACTCAGCCGCTTAGAACAAGTTGTACATTGGACCTTACTTAATCCCAGATGGTGTTAGCTTATGAAAAATGAGACAGGGTAACACTGGTAATTCAACGCCGATGTTATATTCTGCTGTGGTGCGCTTATTCACAACCTGAACAAATAACCGAGTTAGGATAATGGGTGAGCCAAACACACAATAAGAATAAACATAAGAAAATCCGCATTGACCAAACGTCGGTGGGTGAGTAGTAAAAGCGCCAGGCGCATTAGGGATGTTATGACACAGCAATACTGGATAGGTGAGTTTTTTGTAGACTTATCACGTAATCAAATCACCGTCGAAGAAGAGATAAAAACCTTAGCGCCCAAGGCACTGTCTGTACTCACGGTGCTGGCACAACATCAGGGGCAAGTGCTCAGTCAGGACATGCTGCTGGATCACGTGTGGCAAGATACAGTGGTCTCGCCGAACACCCTGCAGCGTTGCATTGCGCAGTTGAGAAAAGCATTAGGTGATGATGGCAAAGAGCAGCATATCATCAAGACCCATGCCAAGAAGGGCTACAGCCTGGAATGCGAAGTACGCTGGCAAGCACAATCGCAAAGTACGACACCTGAACAGCACACAGAGAACACTCAACCCGAACCAAACCCCACACCAGCGCCCGCTCAGGTACGCTCCCGCTCCCAATTTGGTTTTGCCCTGTTTGCAGCGGCATTTTTTATTGTTGGCCTCGCAGCCTCTGTCTTATTCGAACCAAACTCAAGCGCACAGCTCACGATCAGCGAATTCCGGCCACTGACTGCCACAGATAACCGCGAAGTTGCCGGAATATACTCCCCTGATGGTGAATATATTGTGTTTCACCGTTACTCCACAGAAGTGTGTCGTAATAATATCTGGGCAAAACGCATCGATACCCAGCAGGAGTTTCGTCTCACGGACAACCTGGATATCAACGGACAACATCAGTTTTCGCCCGATGGCAAAACGCTGGCCTTTGTACAAACCTCTAACTGTATTCAGCCCGTGACACAAAAGCTCTGCTATCACCTGATGATGCTGGATTTCGATAAAGCACTGCAAACACCACAAACGCCGACTCGCGTGCTGGAATGCAAAAACTCACAGATCAGAGAGCCGCAATGGCTGGACAGCGACCACATTGCGCTGCTGCAAAAAAACCATGAGCGCTGGAAATTAATTCGCTACTCACTGAAAGATAACACCAGCACCCCTCTTTATGAGGTCAGCGATGGCGATATCATCAGTTATGATTACTCGCGTAAAGACGGCCTGCTGGCGGTCGTGCGCCTCGGCGAAGGGTCACATCATTATATAGATATGCTCAAACCCAATGGCGAGCAGGTATCCAGCCATCGCATTCACTACCCCAATACCATTGCCCCCTTTAAGTCTATCTACCCCAACTTTTCGCCCTATGAGAATCAACTCGCCTTCAGCACCGGCCGCCAGTTATACACCCTAACCTATCAGGGGCAGGTTAACCCGGTGACGCTGCCTGTGGATGAACCTATGGGCTCACCGGTGTTTCATCCCAGTGGCAGCCGTATGCTGGTGATCAAGGGACAATACGACAGCGATATTTATGCCATGCCTTTACACCAGGCAACACAGGCACAAACACATCAAATTTTAGAACGCTCGAACCGGGAAGAAAGCAACGCCCTATTTCAGCCAGGGGGCGAGCTGCTCGCCTTTAATTCTGCGCGCTCCGGACAAATGCAGATCTGGCTCAGTGACGGACAAGTCCCCCGTCAGCTTAGCAATTTCCCTATGGACACCTCTTTATATGAAACCCACTGGTCCGCCGATGGGACACAGCTGTTAGCCAATACCGACAAAACACTGGTGCGTTTCAACCTCGATGGCAGCCAACACACTGTGCCACTGGACTACCCGGTGGTGCAGCTGTTTCATTGGGACAGTCGCAACCAGACAGCCTTATCTCTGATCCGGGTCAATGGCATACTCACCTTTGCAGAGCTGGATCTGAACACCGCTGATGTGCGTATTCTCAAAGACCGCGACGTAACCTGGGCACTCAAAACCGCCGACGGGAGCCTGGTTTATACCGATCACATGGATCGTTTCTGGCGATCCGGCCCGGTTGAAGATCAGCTGATTGAGCCGCTATTGACGCAAGGCAGCGATCGCCTGTTTACTGCCTTTGGCAATACCTTATATGGGATCAACGAGGATGCCCAATTGTGGTCTTACGATCTGCACAGCGGTGATTTTGAGATCATAACTACGGTGGAAAATGATATTATCCGCATTTCCGCCGTCAACGATGCGCAAATCCTCCTCATCAAACAACTTACATCGCGTAAAGAAGTGGTGGAGTTACTACTGGCTGATTAACAGCATTACTCAAGGGGCAGGCTACGATCAGCCCCTTGAGCAACACAATGCACGGGTTAAGGCTCGGCAAGCTGTTGCTTTTCCTGCTCGCTAAGCGTGCGCTGATAATTACTGTAGCTCAGGCCCAGCCACTGCGGTAGGGTTGCACTGACAAAAACGGAAGACCAGGTCCCTACTGCCACCCCAATGAATAAAGCACTCGCAAATCCCTGCAAACTGGCCCCACCGAGCCACCAAAGTGCGGCTATGGTGGTCAGTGTCGTCAGCGAGGTAATGGCGGTTCTGCCCAGGGTGCTGCCCAACGCCGCATTAATGGTGTTGCTCACAGTGCTATCCGGACGGGCGCGAACCAGCTCTCTGACTTTGTCGCCAATCACAATCGAATCATTCAATGAGTAGCCAATGATGGCCAGCAAGGCGGCCAGTACCGTCAGGTCAAATTCCATTCCGGTCGCTGCAAAAAAGCCCAATGTGATAAGCACGTCATGCAGCAAGGCCAGACTTGCTGATACAGCCAGTCGCCATTCAAATCGCACGATCAGATACAGGCCCACTGCCAACAGGCTCACGAGCAATGCCAGCCCGCCCTGCTCGATGAGCTCAGCGCCTATCTGCGCACCCACATAGCGGCTGTCGAGGATCTCCACCCCCAGATCGTCGGGCAACTGAGTGTGCCAGTCGAGCGGTGTCGGGCTGTTATTGTGCGGTGGCTGAAATAATTGCCAGTGCAGCGCCCCTTGCTCAGATAATCGAAACTCCCCGGAAACATAGGGCGTCAGCTGGTCGCGTAACTCACTGCTGGAGATATCCTGAGCGAGCTGGAACTCACTGACATAGCCACCCGTAAAGTCCTGTCCAAACACCAGTCCATGCTGGTTGATAAGCACCCCGCTAAGTATGACCGCTATCAGACTCAATAGTAATCCCGAGGTACGAAGTGTTTGCCAGAGTTTATGCATATCAGGCTCCTTTTTCCGATTTGGTGCGATAGAACCACTGCGACAATTGGCCGGAGACCACCACGCCGCAAAACATACTGGTGATGATCCCCAGCGCCAGAGTAATGGCAAACCCCTTAACCGGGCCATAGCCAATGGACATCAACACCAGCGCGGTGATCATGGTCGTCAAATTGGCATCTATAATGCTGCTTTGCGCTTGCTGATAACCACGTTTTAGCGCCGCGCATGCTGCTTCCTTGTCGTCTTTCTTCTTTGATCCGCTCAAAGATAATCACATTGGTATCGACCGCCATACCTATCGTCAGGACCAGGCCGGCAATGCCGGGTAAGGTCAGCACAACGCCCGGTAGTAACGACATCAGGCCCACTAAACACACCAGATTCGCCACCAGCGCCATGCAGGCAATGACACCCAGCTTGCGATACCACAACAACATGAACCCCAATGTCAGCGACAGGCCCAGTGCCAGTGCACCAAAACCACTCGCGATGTTTTGCGCACCCAGGTTAGGCCCTATGGTGCGTTCGGTTACTATGGTTAAGGGCGCATCTAAAGATCCTGCCCGCAATAACAGCGCCAGATCCTGTGCCTTTTGCCACGACCCCAGGTTCGTTATGCTGAAGCGTTGTCCCAACACCTGTTGAATGGTGGCGACTGAAATCACCTGACTACTTTGGTGGATCTCACCCCGGCTATCGGCGATATACTCACTGTACATAGTCGCCATAGGCTGACCCACATTGGCACGGGAAAAACGCAACATTTTATCGCCGCCCCGGGATGATAAAAATAACTGCACCAGAGGTTTGCCATACTCGTCCCGGCCAGCCTGCGCCGAGTCAATATCAGCCCCGGTAAAAATAGCCAGCGGGTCTAACCCCACCATGCCATACTCAGCTTTGACGCGCTTGCCACCAAACTCCTGCAACGCATGGAAAGACAGTTGTGCTGTCGCACCGATGATCCGTTTTGCTGCCGCCGGCTCCTGAACCCCGGGTAGTTCAATACGAATGTAATTGGCCCCCTGACGCTGGGTCACAGCTTCTGTAATGCCCAGCTCTTCGATCCGCGATCTGAGTGTGGTCAGCGCCTGGGTCATGGTTTGTTTTTCAAAGGCTGCTTTGCCAGCCTCATCGTAGCTGAGTGTTGCCCGCAATAAATTACCGTGTTTATGTGTCTGGACGCTCAGGTGCTGAAACTGGGCCAGCAATGCCGTCTGTAACTGCTGCAATGCCGCCGCTCCCTGGGGGAGCGCCACCAACTCAAGACCTGCAACCGAACTGCGTTCAATACGCACGCCTTTTAATTTATCGCGGATGCGCTGAGACTTTGCCTCCAGCGCGATATTTTCCATGCGCTTTTCCAGTGCTTTGTCGGTATCGACTTTCAACACGAACAGCACCCCACCATTTAAATCCAGGCCCAGCTTAATGGGTGATAACCCCAGCCGTTGCAACCAATATGGCGCAGTGGCTTGTTCAACCACTTTTACGGTCGCCTGATCCCGCAACGCCTCGGCCAACACCGCTTGTGCTGAGGCTGAGGCAGTCTGTGACGTTAACGTCACCAACGTTGGCTCGCCCGAACCTATCTGTGCAACGCTAAAGCCGTGGCTTTGTAGCAGTTGCACGAGCGTGTCGGGACTGGGCAAGGTCTGCGCTTGTGGCAGCGCACTGATACTGAGTTGGGTTTTGTTTTGATATAAATTGGGCATGGCACACAAACCCAATACAAGGATCACCGCAACCACCAACAGCCGTTTGAGCCGCGCCGGCCAGACCGTACTCGCAGCGTTCGTTTTTCTATTCATAATTTGACTCACTTATCGATGAGCTGCATCGCTGAGCAGCTCACACTTTGCTATTTACCTGATAAAACATGTCGCAGCCCAACCAGGGTTCTGGTCGCTACGTATCGTGAGATCAGGCGCTCAGCTGATAAGTCAGTCTTGCACGGTAAGTTAAATTAGCAGGCTGGCAGTCATTAATAAGACCTGTGCGCATACGCGAGGCACACTGATGCCAGGGTCGTTTCAACGGTTGGTGAATATATTGCTGGCTCACCCGGTACAAGTCGGGATCAGCAAAGACATAGAGCAGATCATAATCTGGCTGTTGGTCCGGATGCAGAAAGTAACTGGGATGCGTTAATCGGCTCTGTGACGGCAGTTGCGCGGGATAGCTTGCCGGTTGTGAATGCGACACCTCGCTACCTGGCGCAGACAAGTGCTTTATCAGTGCTGTGTCGGTGGCTTTATGCCAGAGGTCATTGGTGTCAGGTTCGGTATCAACACTCACAGCCTGTGATAACACTGCCATTGAAACATGCTGGGTTTGCCAATCTGCGGCCACAGCATCGCGACTACCCATATTCAGTAGCGTACATAGCAGCAAAAGCGGCACTAAACACCGCAATATTTTGGCAAATGTCTCATAACTCATGGGGTGAAGATATAGACGGCAAAACGGTTTTTCAATAGCCATCACAAAAAATGACCGTGATACCGGGGGGAGCATAGCAGCGTAAAATTGACGAGAAATTATGTTGCGCTTAATCTTAGTCAAAACCACCATGCACAATTCAATAGCCCCCTGTTCTATCGCACGCATTTAGTACAAAAATATGCCCTACCAACGGCCCTAATAAATCACAGCCTTTAGCGTAACGATCTCATAAATATTATCGAAACAAAAAAGCCGCGACACTTTTTGGTATCGCGGCTTCAAACTTTTTATACGCTATTGAGCTTATTCAAACTCAATGGTGACAATCTGCTTCTGGCTTTGACCATTGCTACTAGTGTAAATGTAATAACTAAATGAGTCGCTTGCGCCATTTGCACTGCCATTTGGTGTATAAATAAATTCACCAGAGTATTCACCGATGGCTACGTCGCCGAAAGCTGGCGCATCTGCCAACCCAAATGTCACCCCATTGCCACCTGGTAGCTTGCCAGCAAAAGCAGCATACTCAGTCGTAGTAAACTTAACATCAAGGCTATTATCTACTTCAACCGCGCCAAAAATAGTACCGTTGTATCTATCAATCGCTTTATTTTTTCGGACATCTTGTTCGAAGTCGTGATACAACAGTAAATCTTGTTGACAGCCTAGCTCCATTTCCTCTTTACAAGCATTTATCTCATCTTCAGATAGTGCACGAGTCCATATCGCAACATCATCAATGTGACCTTTAAAGGTGTTTGTTGTTGTATCTGTCGAACTGTAAGCGCCAATACGAAGTGGTACGTGGTTGTTCAAGTTACGTTTTGTACCTAAAGCACTGCTACCAACGTTCTTGCCGTCTAGATACATTGTCACTTTAGCGGCATTTTCCCAATCAACAACAACTGCAGCATGGTACCAACGTCCGGTAGTAAGTTTTTGACCAGTCGCTTCATATCCTTTTTTACCATTGCTGTACGCATCATGATTCCACGTTAAACGATTTCTTGTGTTAACACTCCACGTCCAGCCTTTATAACCATTGGCACCACCAATTTTTTTATTGAGAATAATGCGAGTTTGATTGCCAGAACCTGGTTCTAAATAGATCCAAGCTTGTGCTGTGAAGTTGTCACCACCGAAGTCAAGTGAACCATCGGTCGGGTCACCAAAGTCAACGTAGTCACCATTGCCGTCAAACGTTAAATATGTATTATGCTTTTCAAGCTCAGGCCCGTTCATTAACGTCATCGTACTCTCGCCTGTTAGATCTTCTAATTCACCGTTAACCATACTGTCAAAGTGATAGTAAGAAACTAGGTTTGAGTTACTTAACGAAGCGCCTAAGTAACGATTTGCCGCGATAGACTCTTGTGATTTTGCGTAATCCCAAATACGAACTTCGTCAATATTCGCATCTAACTTCTTGCTAATACCATCGTTGCCAGAACCCCACACAAAGTAAACGTTACTATCTTTTGCAGCATCTACTTCAGAAATGATTAGTTCACCGTCTAAGTATACTGACAACTGCTGAGTCGGCTGATCATAACTCACAGCATAGTGCTGCCACTGACCAACAGTGATTGTCTCAGTCGACTTAAACGTGGTGTTTGTGGCTTTCACACGTAAACGACCATCAGAGAATATTCTCACCGCAGCCTTTGAAGAGTTTGCGTCTTCTGAAAAAGTGAATAAATTAGAGTTTTCTTCTGGATTCAACGAGTTCACTTTTACCCACGCTTCAATCGTGTATGAACTGTTTGGATTAAAACCAGAGTCCATAGTTTGAACCATGCTCTGATCAGTACCGTTGATTACAATAGATTGGCCAAAACCGCTCATGATAGATAAGTCTTGATGATATGGGCTTTCAACAGGGCTCCACTCACTACACTCAGGGTTACCAAAATCAGTACCATCATGCGGGGTTACACAGAAAGCCACAAAGCTATCAATGTCTTCCAATGACAAGGTGTATGATTGATAGAATTCACCATCAATAACTTGCGCATCATCATTACTGCCTGTCGCAGAACGATACCACTGATAACGTGAGCGCTCTTCAATATCACTTTCATGATCAGTATAAGTGTATGACGCTGATACTGTAGATTTACCGATAAAATCGCCAGCTAATGTTACCTCAGAAGCCACTGGAGCATTGTTACCATATGACAGCACCGGTTCACCACATGCAGCACTGTTACTACATAAATCAAATGATAACGCTGTTGTGAATGAGTTTTGCGCGATAGTGATTTCCGTTGGCCCACCAAAGTCTGTGGTGTCATATTGGATCTCTTTTTCGCTGTCTAATAATGGCCCATAAGAACCTTTTTCAAACATCAAACCTTGGTTACCCATAGTGTAGATGTTATCTGCGGTACAAACGGCCTCTTGGACATTGTATTCAAACTCAAGCAATTTAAATGGCATTCTAAAAAATGCATTCATTTTCGTGTTGTTAACAAATTTTGATGCAGCATTGACGGTTAATGTCGCGTCAATCATACCGTCGTTATTAACGTCATGCGTAAGCTCTGGCGTAAAGGTAATGTCTTCTTCTGGGTCAAAGTAAACCTCAGTGCCATCTTCAAGAACTAAAATAGCCGTAGATTCAATGTTCAACTCAAAGTCTTGGTGTAAATCTAGCGCTGCACTCACAAAAGTATCAAGTGTACTGAATTTGTATCTGCGATATAAATCTTCACCAGCAGGTGCAAAATAGTTATCAATACATTGTTCAGACGTGCCTTCCATTGACTCCATGCCAGCTTGTGCATGCCACTTAGTCCAGTTAGAGCCCCAGTAAATTTCTTCTGATACCCAGTCAGTTAGATCGTGACCAGCTAAGAAACGCAGTTTATCTACTTCTAAACCAATCGCTTTTTCAATCGCCTTTCTTGCGTTTGAAGGCACCTCAGCTAAAGAGTCACGTGTTAGATTCTTAATGAAATAGATGATCTGTTCATTCGTCATGTTTGCAGGAATGAAAGAGATTGTTGTGGCTGTTGGGTCTGAGACATCAGTACTGATAATTTCAATACCATCAACTGCACCTTTATGAGCGTATACAACGTCAATAATATAAACACCATTAACCATGCTGGTGCCGTGAGTAATGTTATCACTCACATCTCTTGCGTGGTCTTCAGCGGTAACAACTGATAACTCGTAGAAGTTATTTTCAATTAATGAAGTAAGTTTCTCATCGGTCAACTCACGCGTTAAATCGTAAACTTCAACACCATCATCTAACTTGTAACATTTAGAACGATTGAGTGCATTGGCACAGTTGCCACCGTATACACCAAACGATTCTGAACCGACCGTTTTCTCATAAGACGCGTAATCAATTTTGGTTTGACCATTTAGTTTTTCAAACAATGCTGATTCATATTTAATTAAATAGTCTTCAAAAATTAACTCAGCTGAGATTTGCACACCGGGAGACGACGCAATGAAGTTTGCGTTTTCGCCAACGGTAAACTTGGTTGCTAAATTAACCGGCTGACCTGCTGCAATTTCATCCGGGAAGCGTAAATCCAGCTCAAGCGGAATGTCAGCTTCAACCCATCCACCGAATAAGTCCATACCGCCGACATAATGGATTTTCCCGTGTGATTCAATTCGAATAATCGCAGGATCATCAGGCAGATTTTCTTCTGGCACATTCCAAGTATGCTTCGTTTCAGTTGACGCCCACTGCGGAGAGCTCATACCTAATAGTTCAAGTACAGTGTTATCGCCCCAATAACTACCTTCACCACTTACATCACCTTCTAACGTAATTTCCATTGAATCCATATCTAATACGTCAACAGTAATCTGTGCGGTGTCAGTCGTATTGTATTGGTCATACACAATCACTTGTAATGTGTAAGTTGCGGTATTTTCAAAATCTAAGCGAGAGATGGCCGGGCTTATGCTTAATACACCTGTTTGTGCATCCAATACGAGATCACCATCTTCATTACCACTTAAAATTTGGAACGTAACGAAGTCACCAACATCATTTGCATCGGCTGCAAGTATGCCAATTCCTGTGCCACTGGCAGCAATTTCACTGACAGCAAACGTTTGGTCTTCAATCGTTGGGGCGTTATTAACTGTAACTGTTAAACCATCTTGCACTAACATAGTCGCTGAGCCAGATGTGAACACTTTATAAGTCACATTATCGATAACCTGTGTTGTTTCAGAGTCAACCCACTGGTTATTTGCAGCACCAACATAGTCGTCGTTGTCACCTAAAATACGTAAGTTTGAATTACTGCTCACGCTCTTATTAAGCGTAATTGAGTTAGCACCTGAACCACGGATATCAAATACTTCAACGTTACGTACACGTGAGGCTTGAGTTGCAAGGTCTAGATTAATGCCTGAACCGTCAAATACTAATGTATCTGTGTTACCGCCTGCATCAATACGCGTGAAGGTGTTGTCAGAAATATAAATGGTATCTTCACCTGGACCTGCGTAAACGGCATCAGTGCCACCGTTAGTTCGAATAACGTCGTCACCTGTACCAGTGGCAATATTATCTGCAGACGCAGTACCTGTGACTGTGTCGTTACCCTCAGTCCCCCAAAGCGTTACTAACTTGCCGTCACCATTTAGAACATACACAGCACCTGTGTTGTTTAAATTGTTTTTGTTCGCAGAAGGCGTACCAAATTGAATGTCTTTGATACCATCGCCATTAATATCACCAGCACTTGCAATGAATTGCCCGAGCTGCTCGCCACCATTACCTTCGGAGTAAAAACCTTGTTGGGTTTCAATGATCTCACTAAGATAAACAGGCTCTGTACCTGCGCGGCCATAAACAGCGTAAACGCGACCTTTGTTGTCCTCTGCAAACGGATCACCGATGATGATGTCGTCAAAGCCGTCGCCATTTAAGTCACCTGCACCACCGATTGAACCTAAAATAACTTGTAAGTCATTGTGGTCGATATTTGACGCGTCATTGTGAATTACAAAACCGCCATTGCCATTGGCAATATCCGCTAGATTGATTTCATCAGCAACGTCAACACCGCCAAATAAGATGTATGCACGAGGGTGTTCAATACCAGAACAGCACCCTATGTCTGTCAACAATAACGCGATATCGTCAACACCATCAGCATTTACATCGCCTACGTGAGAGGTGGTAAAAGAAGGAAGTGCATCAAGAGTTGCATCACCAAAATCGAAACCATAATTGCCGCTGCCCTGTGGCGTGATCTTGATGCCATTGCCTGCGGATTTAATGCTGTTATATTTCACAGCCTCTCCGCCGATGCGGCCATGAACAACGTAACTTGTACCAGAGGTATCAACAAATAAACCGTGGCTAACAATAAAGTCTGTTAAGCCATCGCTATTAAAGTCACCCGTTGGTAAAACTTGTGCGCCATAATACCAGTCGCTAAATAACTTTCTGCTTGGACGCGTAATCGCAAAACCTTGCTCGTTGTAGTCAGTCGCAACGTTAGCTAACTGAACAACATTGTTGTCTTTTTTACCGTAAACAACATACGCTAGGTTAGGATCAGCTGTCCCATCTTCAAGTAAATCTCTTAATGCAAAAGAGCCTGTGCCCGCTAAGAAACGAGTAACCGTTTCACCAATAACAATATCACCCAGACCGTCACCGTTAACGTCACCAACGACTAACGTACCACCTGCATAATCTTCTGTGTATGCACCGTGTATAGCAAAACCATAATCGCTCCCGCCAGCATTCATATCAGACAATGGCACATAGTTAGTACCTGTTTTACCAAATACAACATATACTGAACCAGAGTAATCGCCATTGGTTCCCGCATAAGGAGCACCAACTACAACGTCTGATAATCCGTCGCCGTTAATATCAACACCGCCAGCAACCGCAAAACCTGCGTTGTCGCCAGACTCAGCTCCCATGATACCAAAACCACGAGTACCACCGATCACTTCTGTTAATGATGGGAATGTGCCCGTTGCATCACTGAAAAGAACGTAAGCAGCACCATTATCTTCGTACATAAAGGTGCCGTCATTTCTATAAACATCTGCTTGTGGAGAGCCTACAATGATATCGTCGAAACCGTCACCGTTTACGTCACCAGCAGGGGCTACTGACCAACCGGCCCAGTCATCCGCGGCAAGACCATCAATGGATTGCGCGTTGTTATTTAATGAATCATTGATGTCGTTCACATTAATTGTCACAGGGGTGTCGTATTGGTTTCCCGCACCATCTGTAACGCGAACTGTTAATGAATATTGGTTGTTGCCAAGTTCAAAATCTAATTGCGTTTGGTCAGCAACTTTAATTTCACCTTTCACCGGATCAACTGAAAATACCCCGGCATCATTGCCAGATACAATAGAGTAAGTGTAGTGCTCAAGGGGGATATCCCAACGACCTGCTTCGAAGATTTGGTAATGAAGCTCGAACTCACCAAAACGATTTGGTACAAGGTTTTCATTATCTGCATGCAGATAACCTTCTAGCATCATAGGGGCAACGAAGTTTAAGCGTACGGCTGCATCGAAAATCTCTTTGTCTTTGCCAACGGCTTGTACAAAAACAACCGGATTGTTATACGATTTTGAGAAAGTAATTGAGAATGGATTTTCGATGTCAGTGTCATCAACCGTGATCACACCTGTTTCACCAACAATAGCCATCGTCTCAGTAAACAATAAACCTGTACCTTGTAATGCAAATACGTTTACGTTTTCCGCAGCGTGTGAAGCATCATCAAGATTATCAATATGAACTTTTACTTTATTTGCAGACAATTCATCAACTGCCACGCCACTTTGCGAAGTGCCGTTGTACGTCGATAAAGAAGTTAAAATATTCGGAGTGTCTGTCATCGGCACACTAAACGCGTGACCGTGAGTATTGTGTGTTACCGAAGTGCCTGTGCTTGACACGTCGATAGGCTTGTCATTCCAAAAAGCTGAAATAGGCTCAGCAAATGCAATCCAACCTAGCGTTTCACCTTCGCCAGTGTCAAGGAAGCTTTGGATAACGCTAGTGCCTTTTTTGTCTAACTCTGACTCTAATACCGCTTCAAAACCAAGGGCTGTTACATTGTCTAGGCGATGACGCATTAACAAGCGATTATTGTTCTTGCTTGTTACGCCAGAATAAGAATAAGTACTTACTTCGTACTCTACCTGATAGTCACTGTTTGACTGGATTTGCCCAAACACGATTGGTGCTTGTGTAAAGGTTGAAGTAAATGAAATGGGTTCAAACGCTTCACCATTTGTTACCCAGTTTTTTATCTCAGTTTTACCAACTTCTAAACGTACCTTTTTGTCTGATTCGCCATCAAGGAAGCTAACAGTACCAATGATCGTGTTCGCTTTAGTATTTTCATCAACATTTATTGTCAATGGGGCCGGCGTTGCCTGAACAAAGTTGGGAAAACTAGTCCCCACAGTCAGTAGTGCCAAGTACAGTTTGTTCCGCATTATAGTATTCATACCCCTCTACCTGGTCGGTAAATACAGCTTAAGATATGAATTTATCTCACAAAAATGAGATTTAAATATGTATACAATAAGGAAGTTTAGACATTTCTCATTAATTTTCTGGGCCTTGAGCATGCCTAAAAACCCAAACTAACTGGACTAAAACAATGAGATATATACAAGCACATTTGTCATGTAACATTTTGCGTAGCTAAGGCGTGAAAATACGAGATAGGCTTTAAAAGTAGGTTAGCAAACGCTTGCATGCACAAGCGTTTGCTAATGTAAAAGGGTGAGTCAGCCTGTAAGCCGGGTTCTGTTCTCTCCCGAGGGAGATCGATAATCATTCGTCTAGGCTTGGGATCGCTCCCAAGCTCGAGCAACCTACCCGGTTCCGATGCGGGCCACACCATAAGGAACCCTATTTGGTCTTGCTCCGGGTGGAGTTTACCTTGCAACCAACTGTTACCAGTGGCCCGGTGCGCTCTTACCGCACCCTTTCACCCTTACCGGTTCCGAAGAACTTAGGCGGTCTTCTCTCTGCTGCACTTGTCGTAGGCTCACGCCCCCCAGCCGTTAGCTGGCACCCTGCCCAATGGAGCCCGGACTTTCCTCCCCCTGATCATTTTCGTCACAGGCAGCGATTATCCGGCTGACTCAGGCGGGCGATTATACGCACCTTTACCATAAAACGCAGCATTAATTTGCGTTACTTGCCATTATTCCCCTTCGCGCTCGGCGATGATGGCTTTATACAGGGCGTTTTTCTTCAATCCGAAGTACTCAGCGGCAATGCCACAGGCTTTTTTCAGCGGCATTTCCCCTTCCAGCAAACCGATCAGCTGTTTGGCTTCCGGCGACATTTCGCTGCTCACCTGGGTTTTACCCGGCAGCATCAGTACCAGCTCGCCCCGTTGGCGCTCAGGTTCGTTTTCGAGAAACGCAATCAGCTCACACACTGGCCCACTGAAAAAGGTTTCATACGTTTTAGTCAGCTCTTTGGCGAACACTACCTGCTGCTGTTCACCCAGTGCTGTTTGCAAGTCAGCCAGACTGGCCATGATACGGTGAGTACTTTCATACATAATGCTGGTGATGCCGGACTCATGTGCCTCTTTAAAGAAGCTCTGGCGAGCCTGGCTCTTAGCAGGCGTAAAACCAATAAACTGGAAGCGATCCGTTGGCAAACCAGAGCAACTCACTGCCGCAATTGCAGCACAGGCGCCAGGCACAGGAGTAACCTGAGCGCCGGCTTCACGACATAAGTTCACCACCGCATAGCCAGGGTCGCTGATCAGCGGCGTGCCAGCGTCGGATACCAGCGCGATGTCCATACCCTGCTCCAGCCAGTCCAAAACCTGCTGCGCCTTTTGTTTCTCGTTGTGGTCGTGCAAAGCAAAGGTTTTTGCTTTTATGCTGAAATGACTCAATAATTTACCTGTGTGGCGCGTGTCCTCGGCAGCCACTAAGTCGACGTCTGCCAGCACTTTCAGCGCACGTTCACTGATGTCTTCTAAATTGCCTATGGGTGTGGCAACGATATACAGGGTGCCAATTTTGTCTGAGATTTCGGCATTTGTCATTGAGCTCTCCAGGGTCAGTCAGTAAGATATCCACAAACAAAAGGTATGAGTATAGGTTTGCGAGTGAGACTGAAAAATATAAGTCTAGTGATTGCGGTATTGTCAGGGTTATCTGCCTGTGGCACAACCCCTAAAACGGCATCAACGCAAGACAAACAGACATTGGCCACAGCCTCTACCGCACCAGCTGAACAACTGGATGCGCAAGGTCTGTTCGATAAGGCCAGCAGCAAACAAGGCGCTAGTAAAATCCAGTTGCTCTATCTGGCAAGGCAAGCCGCCATTGACGAACAAAACTGGCCCATTCTGGAACTGGCCTGTAGCGAGCTTGAAAGCAAAGCCAGTGTCGATCATGTACAAAACAAACTGTATACCGCGTTGGCCCGACAACAACAGCAGAAATTCAGCAGCGCGCTGGCCTTACTGCAAACGTTGGAGAGCAAATTAAAACTGCCCGAACATCAGGCCTGGCATCAGTATTTAATGGGCAGCGTATATGCCGCCCAGCAGTTGCCCAAAAAAGCACTGGTCCATTATTTTAAAAGTGCCGACCTGGCCAACAAACACCAATTGTCGATTGCCGGTCTGAATCGGGACATCTGGCAGGCATTGCAGCAGTTGTCCTCCTATGCGCTGGAACGCTTCGATCGCGGCACGGTTATCCAGCAAGGCTGGGTTAAACTGGCCAAGTATCATCAGATCTACCTCGGGTCGACGGTGCAACTTCATCAGGCGTTAAATAACTGGCAACGTCGATATACCAGCCACCCGGGCAGTGAGATTATCCCCACTGAGGTAAAAACCACGCTGGATCTCGCACCCTATAACGTAACCCGCATCGCGGTTTTATTACCAACCTCTGGCAACAGTGAACGCCTGGGCAGAGCCCTCAAAAATGGCTTCCTGGCCGCAATGGACAACAACCGGGTTGAAGAGATTTTCTTTATTGATGAAACGCTGGATGTTGCACAAATTGATAAAGAGCTACAACAAAGTCAGGCTGAATTTGTCATTGGTCCGTTACTCAAAAGCAATGTAGAAAAGCTCACCGCCAGTACATATTTAACAACCACACCTGCCCTGTTTTTAAATACCCTGGATACCGCTTCACAGGCCGGAAATCCAGACCATTATTACTTTGCGCTGGACCCCGAGCATGAGGTTGAGCAGGCCATGGTGCACTTTCTCGCCAAAGGCTATCAAAAGCCGATGTTACTGGCTCCCGATACCGCATCCGGTAAACGCCTGATCAGCCACTTTGAAACCCAGTGGCAGCGTTATAGCGAAACCCGCCCGGAAGTCGGCTTTTACTCAGACAGTGAAAACATGGCCGAAGTGGTTGGCCAATTGCTTGAAGTAGACAGCTCAAAACAGCGGATCAACACCATTAAGCGTATGTTTCGCAAAGAGCTGGAAAGCGAGACCCGTTCACGTCGTGATATAGATGCCATCTATATCTTAGGGGATGCCATTGAAACTCGTTTACTCAAGCCTTATCTGGACGTCAATGTCAGTACCTTTGCCGATCGTATTCCGCTCTATGCCAGCTCGCGGAGTTACAGCAAGCAGATAGACAAAACAGACAAAGGGGATCTAGAAGGGCTATTTTTCACCGAAGTACCCTGGATGCTACCCGGTGCGGTAAAGTTGCAAAACTTGCGCGAACAACACTCTGTCTTGTGGCCGGAACAATCAGACATTGAGCAACGCCTGTTTGCCATGGCCTATGATGCCCTAAACCTGCTCCCTGAAATTAAGCAGCTGAGTAAAATACCAGGCAAAGAATTTGACGGCCTGACTGGCGCACTCACCATCAAAGAAGCGAACCGGATTGATCGTCAGCTGAGCTGGGCACAATATCACAAAAAGCAGATCCGACTGGTGAGCCTGGACCAGCGCCCACCTACGCCGCTGTTTATGAAACAGCTGTATGACAATTACCAGGCACAGCAGTAAACGATGTTTGGCAACCTGTTCAGTCATAGCCGAGAAAAAGGCCAACACTATGAAAAGGTTGCTGAAACTTATCTTAAAAAGCAGGGTCTTAAAGCCATAACACGTAATTATTTATGCCGCTATGGTGAAATAGACCTGATCATGAAAGAAGGCGATACCTGGGTGTTCGTCGAAGTAAAATTCCGCCGTGGCGGAGGCTTTGGTGGCGCAATACAGGCGCTGAGTCAAAGTAAGTTACAAAAATTGCGTCGCAGTATATATAATTACCTGCAACAATCTGCTTTGCACAATGTCCCTGTCCGAATCGACTTTGTAGCAATTCAAGGCGATAAAAACCCAGATATCCGATGGATTAGAAATATAACTTAGTATGCAAGAATCAATTAAAGAGATCTTTACCGAAAGTATTCAAGCACAAATTGCCGCAGGTGAAGCGCTCCCTGAGGTACTTGAATCAACGGCTTATGCAATTGCACAGTGCCTCATCAACGGCAATAAACTGATCTGTTGTGGCGTACCAAGCTGCCACATGATGGCGGAACACTTCAGCAATCTGTTGGTGAATTACTTTGAGACTGAGCGCCCGTGTCTGCCTGCACTGACCCTGAGCCAGACTCAGATCAACCTCAGCAATAACGACGAGAACCAGGGATCAGATTATTTTGCCCGCCAGGTTCGCGCTATCTCAAATGAAAATGATCTATTGTTTGTTGTGGCCATCGACGGACATGAAAAGAGTGTGATCAGTGCGGTAGAGGCAGCGCTGACCAATGATCTCAATGTCATTGCGCTGATCGGCGATGATGGTGGCGAGCTAACGGGGCTGCTGGGACCCAATGACGTAGAAATACGCGTACCCAGTAAACGTGCCAGCCGCATTCTCGAGACCCATTTATTTACCGTACACTGCCTGAGCCAGTTAATCGACAATATTCTCTTCCCACAGGACGCATAAAAGATGTTAAAACGACCTGCACTGATACTTTGCTCCGTGTTACTGATCCAGGGCTGCGCAGCCGCGGTTGTGGCCGGTACCGCTGGCGCTGTCACGTCAGCCAATGACAGACGAACACTGGGCTCACAAATTGATGATAACAATATCGAGATCAAAGGAACCCTGGCACTTAAGCGCATTCCGGCACTGGCTAACCACGCTAATATTAGCCTGGTGAGTGTCAACGGCCACGTACTGATGGTGGGCCAGGTGAGCACCACAGAAATGAAACAGCAAGCTCACAGCACCCTGCAAGGTGTTCAGGGCATTAAGCAGATTTACAATCAGCTGCGGATCGGCAGCAACATTGGTATCACCACTCAGACAAATGACAGCTGGTTAACCACTAAGGTAAAAACTAAGTTGATTGCCGACGATCACATAGATGGCAGCAATATTAAGGTAGTTACTGAAAACAGCGAAGTCTTTCTGATGGGCCTGGTCAATCAAACAGAAGCCGAACGGGCCGTTGATATTGCACGCAATGTGCACGGGGTACAGAAAGTCGTGAAGGCTTTTGAAATCTTATAGGAAATAAATAATAAAAAACCTGCCCTATGGCAGGTTTTTTTATGTTTTGACGTGCTACTTTATCACTCTCAGATGCGAGGTTTTCTTCGCCTTTTCAGGCGTTTCTTTATCGGTTGAAGTGGCTTCAACTGACTCCTCACGCTCTTCTGCTTGAGTCTGATCATCATCTTCAGAGAGCATGTCATCCTGTGGATGCTCCGGCTCAGAGAATATCGTACCTTCGCCATTCTCACGCGCATAAATTGCCAGCACAGCACCAATTGGTACATAAACCTGCATGGGCTGACCAGAGAAACGCGCGTTGAAGCTCAGTGCGTCATTGTCCATTAAAAAGTTAGCAGCTGCTGAAGGGCTAACATTCAGCACTATCTGCCCCTGCTGAACAAACTGACGTGGTACCTCAACCGCCGGAAACTCAGCATCAACCACAATATGGGGTGTACACTGGTTATCGACAATCCAGTCGTAGAAAGCACGTAATAGGTAGGGGCGATTTGAAGTCATTAGCTGCGGATCTCACGCTCAGCTTCAGTTAATGAAGCCTGGAATGAATCGCGCTCAAATAAACGCAGCATGTACTCTTTCAGCTCTTTTGCACCAGCACCCGACAGGTCAATGCCAAGCTGTGGCAAACGCCATAATAGAGGTGCCAGGTAACAATCAACCAGGCTGAACTCTTCACTCATGAAGTAAGGTGCTTCACTGAAGATAGGTGCGATCGCAAGTAACGCCTCTGTCAGCTCTTTGCGCGCCTGTTCAGCATCTGCGCCACCTTGCGCAATCTTTTCTGCAAGGCTATACCAGTCTGTTTCGATACGGTGCATCATTAGACGGCTACGACCACGCATAACAGGGTAGACAGGCATTAATGGAGGATGAGGGAAACGCTCATCTAGGTATTCCATTATGATATTTGCCTGATACAGGCCTAATTCTCTGTCGATCAGAGTGGGAACTGTACCATAAGGGTTAATCTCATGTAGTGCCTCTGGCAAGTTGTCCTTTTCGGCCAGATGAATATCGACACTTACCCCTTTCTCGGCCAATACGATACGAACCTGATGGCTGTACATACAGTTTGCACCGGAGAAAAGAGTCATAACAGGGCGCTTATTGGCAGCAACGGCCATGCCTACCTCCATAAATTAATGACAAAGTAATAAAATCACTTTAATACCAATTTTATGTAATAAAATCGATAAAAACAGCAATAGGGGCTTAAGCCCCTATTGCATCAATTGCTGGTAAATGTCCAGATTAATGGACATCTCTCCAGTATTCTTTCTTCAGCAGGAATGCCAGAATGAAGAAGATAACCAGGAAGCCAAGTACTTTAATACCCATTGCTTCTGATTGAAGGCGTGAAGGCTCACCAACATAGGCCATGAAGTTAGTCAGGTCACGAACGGCCTGATCATATTCATCTGAGCTTAGCTCACCTGAACCATCTGTTGAGATGCTTTTCACTTTCTGAACGACTACGCCGTTCTCTTCTACTTCTTCAAATTCCGCAGTAGGCACACCTTGTAACTCTTGCAGTACGTGTGGCATACCAACCAGTGGGAACACTGAGTTGTTCACACCAAACGGACGGCTTTCGTCAACGTAGAATGACTTCAGATAAGTATAGATCCAGTCAGCACCACGTACACGAGCAACCAAAGTTAGATCTGGTGGCGCAGCACCAAACCATTTTGCCGCGTCATCTGTATCCATGGCATTCAGAATGTGACCACCCACTTTCGAACCATCAAAAATTAGGGTCTCTTTACCAATATCAACCGGGATACCGATGTCACGGAAAGTACGCTCATAACGCTGATACTGCATCTGGTG
Organism: Pseudoalteromonas rubra; assembly: GCF_000238295.3. Taxonomy (NCBI): domain Bacteria; kingdom Pseudomonadati; phylum Pseudomonadota; class Gammaproteobacteria; order Alteromonadales; family Pseudoalteromonadaceae; genus Pseudoalteromonas; species Pseudoalteromonas rubra. The sequence continues at coordinate 83,088 of NZ_AHCD03000020.1, read as the reverse complement.
ACAACCCAGGCAGTAGTTCATGAACAACTTAGCACCGCGTTGCAAAGACGCATTATCAGTCAGGTCATGGTTCGACTCCAGTAAAGGAACCGACGGACCGGCTGCCATTGCAAAGGTAGGCAGCAATGCGAATAAACCAATTAGTAGCTTTTTCATCATTTCGTCAACCTCGTAGGCAATGGCTTAGTAGTTTCATTCTTCGAGTACACAAACAGCAGTACGAAGAACATGAAGTAAGTTACGGTACAAATTTGCGACAGAATCGTTGAAGTCACTGTCTGCGGTGTTGCACCAGCCCAACCCAGGATGAAGAAGGTAACAACGAACTGAGCAATGTTCAGCTTGTGGATACCACTACGGTAGCGGATTGAACGAACCTTACCACGGTCTAACCAAGGCAGTAATGCCAGCATCACGATAGATACACCCATCGCAATAACACCCAGCAGCTTATCAGGGATTGCACGCAGGATGGCGTAGAAAGGCGTGAAGTACCAAACTGGGAAAATATGCTCTGGTGTTTTCAGCGGGTTAGCCGCTTCAAAGTTAGGCGCTTCTAAGAAGAAACCGTTCATTTCTGGCATGAAGAATACCACCCAGCAGAACAGAATTAAGAAACCAGCCACACCCAGAATATCTTTAACGGTGTAATACGGGTGGAAAGGGATCGCATCAACGATGTCTTTCTTACTTGTATAGTACTCGTGGAACTTGAATTTAGGCTTGTCTTCTTCAGCAACCGTGCCTTTTTTACGCTTGATGTCGATACCGTCAGGGTTATTTGAACCCACTTCGTGTAGCGCAACAATGTGCAGGAATACCAGGATAACCAGTACCAGAGGCAGTGCAATCACGTGCAATGCAAAGAAACGGTTCAGGGTAGCACCTGAGATTACGTAGTCACCACGGATCCACAACGTCAGGTCATCACCAATAACCGGGATTGCACCAAACAGTGAAATAATTACCTGAGCACCCCAGAATGACATCTGGCCCCAAGGTAACAGGTAACCCATGAATGCTTCAGCCATCAACGCCAGGAAGATAAGCATACCGAAGACCCACAGCAACTCACGCGGCTTCTGATAAGAGCCGTAGATCATACCACGGAACATGTGCAAATAGACAACGACGAAGAATGCCGACGCCCCTGTCGAGTGCAAGTAACGAAGTAACCAACCGTACTCTACATCACGCATGATGTATTCAATTGAAGCAAACGCGCCTTCGCCTGAAGGAACATAGTTCATAGTCAACCAGATACCCGTCAGGATCTGGTTTACCAGTACCAGGATAGCCAGTGAGCCAAACAAATACCAGAAGTTAAAGTTCTTAGGTGCTGGGTATTGCGCGATATGCATATTCCAGACACGGGTCATTGGAATACGATCGTCAATCCAGTTCATCACAGCGCCGATTGCGCCTGGCTTATCAACCTTCGCAGTCATTATGCAACCCCTTCTTCTTCACCTACCAAAATGGTAGTGTCGTCAATAAAGGTATAAGGTGGGATCTCCAGGTTCAGAGGAGCTGGTACAGCCTGGAATACCCGGCCGGCCATATCAAACTTAGAACCGTGACAAGGACAGAAGAAGCCGTGCTCCGTTCCTTCAACCTTCTCACCAAAACCACCATTGAGGAACGACGGAGAACAACCTAAGTGAGTACAAATACCGACTGCGACAAAAATCTCAGGGCGCTTAGAACGATGAGGGTTTTTGGCAGAGTCGAGCTGTTGTGGCTCTTCTGAGTTAGGATCACGAAGGTTTCCTTCGTGTTTTTTCATTTCATCCAACATCGTAGGCGTACGATACACAACCCATACAGGTTTGCCTCGCCACTCAACACGAATCAATTGTCCAGGCTCAAGCTTGCTGATATCTACTTCTACAGGCGCACCTGCAGATTTAGCTCGCTCACTCGGATTCCAAGACGCAATAAAAGGAACAGCAGCTCCAACCGCACCAACGCCACCTACGACAGAGGTAGCGATAGTTAAGAAGCGACGTCGGCTGTTGTCTACAGGCGCATTGCTCATCCACTTATCTCCACTATGAATCTCAACACTTGCTATATTGAGAACATCAGTTACAGCAGGTTAATTTTAAGAAACTACAAAATAGACGCGATCATAAATAAATCCCTTGATTAAAACAAGGTTATTCCAGCACCATGCCCGAATAAACCCACGAATATTAGGGGATTGGTTACTTCGAGCATGAAGCCGATTTACTATGGTAAAACGTCATACGCGACCTTTCACTGACTAAGATCAAGCTCAGCAGGCGAGCTATCAAAATTTAACCAGTGTTTTCGCGACTCATTACTTGCCCCGCAATTGTAGCAAAAAAATGCGCTGAGATATCGTCCGAACTCGACTAATTATTATAATTATTGAACTTTTTTGACCATAAATTTGGCCGAAGGATTAAACGTGGCATTGAGAAGGAAAATGGACAGCAAAAATTGCGCAGATTTATGACTGCAAAAAACAAAAAACCCAGCACGAGGCTGGGTTTTTGCAATTCTGAAACGTAATAAATTAACGTTTTGAGAACTGAGTCTTCTTACGTGCTTTCTTAAGACCAACTTTCTTACGCTCAACTTGACGAGCATCGCGAGTAACAAAGCCAGCTTTACGTAGAGAAGGACGTAGTGACTCGTCAAACTCCATTAGTGCACGAGTGATACCGTGACGGATAGCACCAGCTTGACCAGTTGAACCACCACCTGCAACAGTGATGTATAGATCAAACTTTTCTGTCATTTCAACTAGCTCTAGAGGCTGACGAACAACCATGCGAGAAGTTTCACGACCGAAGTACTCTTCGATAGAACGCTGATTAATTACGATGTTGCCAGTGCCTGGGCGTAGGAATACGCGAGCACTTGAACTTTTACGACGACCTGTACCGTAGTATTGATTTGCCATGAGTAGTGCTCCTTAAATGTCTAGAACCTGAGGCTGTTGAGCCGCGTGGTTATGCTCGTTACCAGCGTAAACTTTCAGTTTACGGAACATTTCACGACCCAGAGGACCGCGAGGTAACATGCCTTTAACTGCTTTTTCGATGATCATTTCAGGCTTTTTAGCTTGAAGCTTTTCGAAGTTTACAGATTTAAGGCCACCTGGGTAACCAGAGTGTGCATAGTACATTTTGTCCTGAGCTTTGTTACCAGTTACAGTAACTTTCTCAGCGTTGATAACGATGATGTAATCACCAGTGTCAACATGTGGAGTGTACTCAGCTTTATGCTTACCGCGTAGGCGAGAAGCGATTTCAGTAGCAATGCGACCTAAAGTTTTACCTTCAGCGTCAACTACGTACCAGTCACGTTTTACAGTTTCTGGCTTAGCAACAAACGTTTTCATTATTAAAAATCCAAAGTTTTCAGTTAAAACCACAGGTAGTCCGAATGACTACCGCTCTACTTTTTGGTGCTTTAACCCCTTCGAGTTTAAGACTTTTTTGCCGCTCAAGTCAGTGGCTAAGCCGACGAGGGCAATAGTAACGCAACGTGGCAGGCCGCGGATTATAGCAAGGGTTTTGCCACGATGCTAGGGGATGGCTGTTTTTTCCACAAAAAACATGCCATTCTCTGAAATGAGTGTGAACCTCACAGTATTAGGGACTTAAGCAAGGTGCTCGCGGGCGAGATACTCCAGTGATTGCATTTCCTGTAAACGACTGATGCAACGCTTAAACTCAAAGTTCAGTGTACCCTCGGTGTAAAGTTCCGTGATGGGCGCCTCAGCAGAAATAATCAGCGTCACGTTGCGCTCATAGAATTCATCCACCAGCGCAATAAAACGTCTTGCCGCATCATCGTTGTTCTGCCCCATCTGTTTAACATCAGACAAGATAACGGTGTTATACAGGCGACTGATCTCCATATAATCCACCTGAGAGCGCGCCGTTTCGCACAGCGCACTAAAATCGAACATCACAATGCAATCAGACACTTTACGGGTCTGGATCAGACGCCCTTCAATCTCAATCGGCTCGTCCAGTTTGCCTGGTTCAGGCGACAGTTTATCGAAGTACTCAAACAGGTTATCGTCGGCTTCTTTGCCCAGCGGACTATGAAATATCTCGGCTTGCTCTAGGGTCCGTAAGCGGTAATCGATCCCCGAATCCACATTGACCACTTCCGTATTTTCATTCACCAGCGCAATTGCAGGTAAAAAGCGTGCGCGTTGCAAGCCATTACGGTACAGCTCATCAGGAATGATATTGGACGTCGCAACCAGCACAATACCACGTTCAAACAGCGCTTCCATTAAGCCACCGAGCAACATGGCATCGGTGATATCCTGAACAAAGAACTCATCGAAACAGATGATATCCGTTTCGGCTTTAAAAATGTCTGCCACTACTTCCAGTGGGTTTTTCACTTCTTTCAGTTTTTTGAGCTCATCATGAACGCGATGCATAAAGCGGTGAAAGTGGACCCGCATTTTGCGCTCAGTCGGTAAAGCCTCATAAAACGTATCAACCAGATAGGTTTTTCCACGCCCTACGCCGCCCCAGAAATACAACCCTTTGACTTTGGGCTGTTGTGTCTTTTTCAGTCCAAACAGGCTGCCCAGCAGGCTTTTTTTGACCGGCACCTGATTGACCAGATCATCATAAAGTCTTTGCAGGTGTCGGACGGCATTTTCCTGCGCGCTGTCGTGGTGAAAATCATCACGCAGTAAGTCTTGTTGGTACTTTTCCCAGGGCGTCATCATCTTTTTTATTGTCGAAGAGCAGTTTTATTTGCCCGCTATATTAACACGCATCGAAACTCAGCGTATATTTAAGCTATCTAAGTCGATTATTTTTTTGCATTCGGTGCGCCACTTAGTCGCATCATCAACAGGAGTATTTTATGACGACAATCGCCTGGTTCGGGATCCTTGTACTCGTTGCAGTGGCCGCATTTATTGCCGGTACGCAATTGACTAAAAAACGCTTTAAGCATGATGAGCTGGAGCAAAAAGCGCAAGAAGCGCAGCATGCACTGGAACAGTATCGCCAGGATGTCAGCGATCATCTTGCAGACAGCAAAAAGCTGATGGCCAAACTGGAGGAAAACTACACCCTTTTGAACCGTCACTTTGAAGACGGCAAACAGCTCCTTAGCCAGGAAAAATCAACACCAAGCGAGCCTTTCTTCTCAAAAGAGACCACTGAGCAATTACACGCATCATTACACATGCGAGGTGAGAAACGTCGTGCCAATGAGCAAACACACGATGCCCCACCCAGTGATTATGTCGAAGGAGAAAGCGGCCTGTTCAAAGGAGAAGGGTCACAAAATGAGCAATTAAAAGCCTCTTGATGAACTTTTTTTTGACCCCATAGTCAGTAGAAATAGCAATTGAATAATGGGAGATGCGCAAATGCGCGTCGCCCAACGGACTAACGCTGTTTCCAGGAGAATTCCACGACTATGAAACTGAAATTATCATTACTTACCGCAGCGCTACTTTCTTCAAGCTTATTTTTATTACCAGAAACCGGTCATGCGCGCCTGCCGGTCGCTGTTGATGGCCAACAGCTGCCAACGCTGGCTCCGATGCTGGAAAAGGTCACCCCTGGGGTGGTCAGCATCCAGGTCTCTGGTGCCAAAGAAGTACGCCGACGCGTTGATCCATTTGATTTCTTTTTTGGTAACCCTGCCCCGCGCTCTCAAAAACGCCCCTTCAGTGGTCTGGGCTCCGGCGTCATCATAGATGCAGATGAAGGGTATGTGGTTACCAATAACCACGTTATCGACGAAGCAGACAATATCGTGGTCACCCTCAAAGATGGCCGGGAGTTTAAAGCTGAGCTGGTCGGTACAGACAAAGAATCAGATATTGCACTATTACAAATTGAAGGTGAAGATCTCACCGAAGTGAAGCTGGCAGACTCCGACAAACTCAGAGTCGGTGACTTCTCAGTGGCTATCGGTAACCCGTTTGGCCTCAGCCACACTGTGACCTCAGGCATCGTCAGTGCCCTGGGACGCAGTGGACTGAACATCGAAGGGTACGAAGACTTTATTCAGACCGATGCCGCCATTAACCAGGGTAACTCAGGTGGTGCACTGGTTAATTTACGAGGTGAACTTATCGGTATTAATACCGCGATCCTGGGTGCCTCAGGCGGGAATGTCGGCATCGGCTTTGCCATCCCCTCAAATATGATGAAAAACCTGGTCGACCAAATTATTGAATATGGTCAGGTACGTCGCGGCTCGCTTGGGATCCGAGGCCGTACACTGGACGCAGGCCTGGCCAAAGCACAGGGCTTTGATGTCAAACAAGGTGCCTTTGTTCAGGAGGTTGTTAAAGACTCTGCCGCAGATGAAGCCGGTATTAAAGCCAATGACGTGATCATCGCCCTTAATGGCGACAAGATTGAGAGCTTTGAAGAGCTGCGCGGTAAGATTGCGACCCTCGGCGAAGGTAAAAAAGTCAAGATTGACGTCTATCGTGATGGTGATACCCGGACGCTTAAGGTTGAATTAAAAGGTCAGAGTGAACAACGCGCCGAAGCCGACCGTATTCACCCGAGCCTACAAGGCGCCGTGCTGGAAAGCGGTGAGCGCAACGGCAATCAGGGCATCGTCGTTGTTTCGGTTGAAGAGCGCTCACCTGCCGCCAGAGTGGGACTGCAAGAAGGCGATGTCATTATGCAGGTCAACCGTCAACGTGTAGCCTCAGTGCGGGACATGAAACGCCTGATAGACGACATTCAGGGCAATATTGTACTGGGCATTAAACGTGGGCGCGATTCAGTATTTTACCTTATTCAGTAATGTGCTGACGCCAACCCATTCACCATAGTTACGAAAACACAGCGACACTTGTCGCTGTGTTTTTATTTGTTCACCGCTCTAAACAAGTCACATTAAACGAGCAAGAAGCACAACGAGCGCCCTGTGAAATTTTCTACTCTTTTGTTCTGATAAGTAATTTTTTATAGATTGGATGATCGGCTTAGCGCTCCAATCAGCTATGTGTTAATGCAGATTGCTGTTAATTATGCCATTATTACCCTCTACACAGATAACTAGATAAAAAATAACCGTGTTCAAATTACTCAAGCTTATTCTGCCTCCAGTCTTTGTCGGATTAGGTCTGGCATTGATTATCATCTGGTTCACGCCCGACTTGCGCCAAAATGCCCTGCGCCTTGACCTCAACGGCCATTACACAGCGCAGCACATGAGCTTTGCATCCGGTGTGAATCGCGCAGCCCCGGCCGTGGTATCGATTTTTTCTGAGAGCTTCAGTAACCAACCGAGATTCAAACGACAAAATACCGTCCAGGAACTCGGCTCTGGTGTGATCATGAGCCGTGAAGGCTATATCCTGACTAACTATCACGTTGTTAATAACGCCGATCAGATCATAGTGCTGCTGCCGGATGGCCGCTTATTCAACGAGGTGCAACTGGTGGGGTATGACACCATTACGGATCTCGCGCTGTTAAAAATCAAGGCAGAGCACTTGCCCGTTATCCCGGTTGACGATGCTTTCACCCCGCAAGTCGGAGATGTCGTGCTGGCCATAGGTAATCCGTTAAACCTGGGACAAACCATCACTCAGGGGATCATCAGTGCCACCGGCAAGCAAACCCTCACAGACAGCCAGTACAACAGCCTGCTGCAAATGGATGCAGCGGTAAACATGGGTAACTCAGGTGGCGCGCTGGTCAATTCCAATGGCGATCTGGTCGGGATCACATCTGCACAATTCAGAGCCCGATACAATATCGATATCCAGGGCATTTCGTTTGCCGTACCTTACTCACTGGCCAAGGATGTGATGGCTAAACTGATCAAAGATGGCCGGGTGATCCGTGGCTACCTCGGCTTCAGAGGCACACCAGTCGACAATACAGGTCAGGAGGTAACGAATGTCTACACCACTATTGTGGGTTTACGGATCAGCGACTTGGACCCGCTGGGCCCAGCCTGGCAAGCCGGTATGAAAGAAAATGACATAGTCACAAAAGTGGCAGGTGAGCCCGTTAAAAACCCGCAGCAGACTTTGCGTAAGATAGGCAACACAGCACCGGGCACACAACTGGAATTTGAAGTGTATCGGGGCAATCGTCACCTCACCTTCATGGTGGAAGTAGCTGAACTGGAAACCCCAATTTATTAGTCCTTAAACCAATTTTAAGGCAACAAAAAAGCGAGCATTGCTCGCTTTTTTTAGCATACCTGTTCAGCCTAATTATGGCGTCGCTTTATCTTAGCACCCAGTTGACTGAGTTTATCCTCAATGCGTTGATAACCGCGGTCAACATGATAAATACGGTCAACCACTGTTTCACCTTCGGCCACGATCCCGGTTAAGATCAAACTGGCCGACGCCCGCAGATCAGTCGCCATCACCTGTGCACCAGACAGAAACGCGGTCTCACCACAATACGCAGTATTACCTTCAAGGCGAATATTTGCCCCCATACGTTGCAGTTCAGGGACATGCATAAAGCGATTTTCAAAGATGGTTTCAGTGATGGTTGCACTGCCATTTGCGACCACATTCAGCGCGGTAAACTGCGCCTGCATATCGGTTGGAAAACCCGGGTGTGGCATCGTTTTGATATTCACCCCCTGCAATTCGCGGCCACGCATGCTGACAAAAATGCTGTCTTGCGATACTTCAACCAGAGCATTCGCATCACGCAGTTTATCCAGCACAGGTTCCAGGCTGTGGTAGTCGGTGTTTTTGCACAGCACTTCACCCTGACTCATCGCTGCTGCTACCAAAAAGGTGCCAGTCTCGATCCTGTCCGGGAGGATTTTGTGTTCACACCCTTGCAGGGCTTCTACCCCTTCGACTTCGATACGACTCGTACCGGCCCCGGATATCTTGGCCCCCATAGCAACCAGGCATTCAGCCAAATTGACAATTTCAGGCTCGCGCGCGGCGTTTTCCAGCACCGTTTTGCCCTCGGCCAGTGTTGCCGCCATTAAGAGGTTTTCAGTCGCACCAACTGACACAGTTTCCATGAAGACTTCAGCACCATGCAAACGCTCACCTTGTGCGATGTGCGCATTGATATAACCATTCTCAACACGAATGGTCGCGCCCATTTTTTCCAGCCCGGCAATGTGCAAATCCACAGGTCGTGCCCCAATGGCACAACCGCCCGGCAATGACACCTGCGCTTTACCAAATCGTGCAAGAAGTGGCCCTAGCGCCAGCACGGATGCCCGCATCTGCTTAACGAGTTCATAAGGTGCCAGTACTTTATCGACCTGAGCACCATCAATTTCCAACAACTGACCGCGCCAGTTCACCTCAGCCCCTAAAGTGCGCAGTAAGGCTTCTGTAGTCCCTATATCCCTAAGTCTGGGTACATTACTGAATGTGCTTTTTCCATCGGCTAGAATCGCCGCAAACAGAATTGGCAGGGCTGCATTTTTAGCCCCGGAAATAGTGACTTCACCGTTTAAAGTGGTGCCACCTTGGATAACAAACTGATCCATTGTGGCTCCAGATTATTGAGGTAAGATAAATTTGCGCTCGCGTTGCCACTCAGTTGGCGTAAAGGCTTTGATGCTGACGGCATGAATAGTGCCATCTTTGATCACTTCCATCAGAGGGGCGTAGACCATTTGTTCACGCTTAACCCGGCGCAAATCTTCAAAGCAGCCGCCAACCGCGATCACTTCATAATGACTGCCTTCTGATTTAACTTTGACTTCGTCAAGTTCCAGCGCTTCTTGTAGTAAAGCTTCGACTTGGTTTGTTTCCATTGGACTCACTCAAATAGGTTGCTGACCTGTCCCAGCGCCATCAGATTTTGTAGCTGGTCAGGCACGTTTTTTAACTCAAGACGTACGTCTTGCTGTTTTAATTTGCCTAAAGAGTGAATTAACCAAGCTAAGCCCGCGGTGTCAACCCTGGATACCTCAGAAAGGTCAAAATACAGGACTGACTGCGCATTTTCTAACAACTGGTTAAGAAGCGATTCATTTGTCAGGCTATCTCGCGTGAGTTCACCGACCACCGCGACTGTGTCAGCCGCGGGTTTATTAAATTGCAAATTAGGCATTGCCGTCGTCACCTCGAAACTGCACAGGCAGTTTGCTTTTCTTGTCCAGTAACTCAATCACACGCTCAATGCCCTGCTGGCGCAAAATGCCATGCAGTTCAGATTGCTTTGCGTCAAGCAGGCTGATCCCTTCTGCCATCATGTCAAAGGCACGCCACTCGCCATTACTGTCGCGACGCACTTTGAAATCAATTTTAATGTCCGGTTTACCCGCTTCAATTATCTTGGTTTTAACTATGGCGATTTTATCACCATCAGCATCACGAGCCGGTTCAAACTCAACCTTCTGATCTGTGTACTGAGTAAACACCCCTGCATAAGTCGCAACCAGATAAGACTTAAACACGTCGATAAACGTACGGATGTGCTCGATTGCCTGACGTTTCTCTTCTTTGTCCTCAATGTTACGGACTTTCTGGATGTGGCTGCCCAGTACGCGATAAGCGGCATATTTGTAGTCGATATAAGGCAGTAGCTCTTCTTCCACAATCACGCGCAGGTGTTCTTTGTCCTGCTCAATCTTATTCTGATCTTTGGTCACGCGTTTAAAGGTATTGTCTGCAACTTGTTGCACCATAGTATAAGGGTTGGTCATATCTACCTCACTGGCAGATACTGTGCTGGCAAGTCCAATTAGAAAAACACTTGCGAAGAAACCCAAAACTTTCGCCATCATGGTTATTACTCACTACTTTGATTAAACAGGAATTGGCCAATCAGTTCTTCCAGAACCAATGCCGATTTGGTGTCCGTGATCATGTCACCATCTTTCAGTGCGGCACTTTCGACGCCAAACAAATCGCCCAGGTCGAGCTCATCATTGCTTACCACTTCTTCGCCCAGGCAAGTCTGTTTGGCAGATTGAGACGCAATCACCGGAGAAATACCCAGATACTGTTCACCCAAAATGCCCGACGTCAGGATCGACACGGATGTGGTATCCGAAAACTGACATTCATAATGGCTATCAATGCTCATGTTTACGACCGGTACAAATTCTTGCGGGTGGATGCTGATCCCCTCAACGCGGCCTATCACCACGCCGCCAACTTTGATTGGCGCACGCGTTTTAAGCGAGCCGATGTTGTCAAATTTAGCCTGTAAAGTATAGGTTTCACCATTACCGCTGATCCCTGCATTGGCCACTTTTAGTGCCAGCATTACGAAGGCGGCCACACCCAAAGCCACGAACAGGCCGACCAGTATTTCTATTTTCCGTGTATTCATGTTTCTACAAACCCTTAACTTGAAAACATCACTGCTGTCAGAACAAAATCGAAGCCCAGAACAGCGAGAGAAGAATGAACCACCGTTTCTGTGGTGGCTTTACTGATCCCCTCTGAAGTTGGGATACAGTCATACCCTTTGTATAGCGCAATCCAGGTCACGATGAGCGCAAATACAAAACTTTTAATCAGACCATTAACAATATCCTGCTCAAAAGACACCTGAGATTGCATAATGGACCAGAAACTACCTGAATCGACTCCTAGCCAGTCAACACCAACCAGGTGTGCACCGAGAATCGCAATAGCTGAGAAAATTAACGCTAACAGCGGCATACTGATAAAGCCTGCCCAAAAACGGGGAGAAATCACGCGTTTCAGTGGATCAATGGCCATCATCTCCAGACTGGAAAGTTGCTCAGTGGCCTTCATCAAGCCAATCTCAGCTGTCAATGCACTGCCTGCCCGACCGGCAAACAATAATGCAGTGACCACAGGTCCCAGTTCACGTAACAAACTCAGTGCCACCAGCGGCCCCAGACTGTCTTCTGCCCCATAGTCGACCAATACAGTGTAGCCCTGTAGCGCCAGTACCATGCCGATAAACAGGCCTGATACCATAATAATAAGCAATGACTGATGGCCAACCATATACAGTTGACGGATCAGTAAAGGGCCACCTTTTCTGAAATTGGGCATGCTGCACAAAGCCCCCAATAACATGCGAGTTGCCCGGCCTAACGACGCAAAGCGGCTCAGTGTTTTGTGACCTAACTTCTGCAAAAAATCCATTAATGGCTTCCTCCTGCCAGTAACTCATCCTCATACGGTGCGGCATCAAAATGGAACGGCACCGGCCCGTCGGAGTGGCCTTGCAGGAACTGCTGTACCAGCGGCGAGTCATGCGCCAACATTTGCTCGGGAGTACCGCTACCAATCACGCCCTGTTCAGCGATGATCACAACATGATCGGCAATACTGAGTACTTCAGTTACATCGTGGGTGACGATTAATGACGACAAGCCCAGCACTTCATTGAGTGATTTAATCAGACGCACCAGCACGCCCATCGATATCGGATCTTGCCCTGCAAACGGCTCGTCATACATGATCAACTCAGGGTCAAGTGCAATGGCTCTGGCCAAAGCGGCACGCCGTGCCATGCCACCCGATAACTCAGATGGCATAAGATCGCGCGCACCACGCAAACCAACCGCCTGTAACTTCATCAGCACCACCAGACGAATTAGTTCTTCACTGAGCTTAGTGTGCTCTCGGAGCGGAAAAGCAATGTTGTCAAATACAGACATGTCCGTGAACAAGGCACCACTTTGAAACAACATGCTCATTCGCTTACGCGCCTGATACAGTGCCTGGCGGGACATAGATGGAATACTGTCACCAGAGAAGAGGATTTCCCCGCTATCGGGCTTAAGCTGACCACCGATCAGTCTTAGCATAGTGGTTTTACCTATACCACTGGGCCCCATAATAGCCGTAATTTTCCCTTTGGGGACGGAGAAACTCATATTTTTGTAGATTGTCCTTTCACCACGAGAAAAGGTCAAATCCCTGACTTCAACTATTGACTGCGTCAAGTCGCTCTCCACATCATACTTTTTTCAATTGTGGAATAATACGTTGTTTTGCTGTGAGATGGAAAACCCTTAATGGTAAAATTTTGTAATTGATTCGCCATATTTGTTGTGCGAAATAGGCGCCTCTCGGGGTTTTGTCCGCTCGCAAAAGCGATGACTTTATTTATACATTTGATGAGCGATTTGATACTATCTGCGCCATTGAATTTAGTAACTTGGCTTAGACTTCATGGTTTTATCGTTTGTCATACTCATTCTTGGATTCATTGCCCTGGTATGGAGTGCCGATCGCTTCGTATATGGCGCTGCGGCGCTGGCCAAAAACCTCGGGGTACCAACGTTAATTGTGGGTTTGACTATCGTTGCAATGGGCTCCTCAGCACCTGAAATGATGGTCGCTGCGCAAGCTGCGCTGGTTGACAAAACTGACACCGCTGTTGGTAATGCTGTTGGCTCCAACATCGCCAATATCCTCATGGTACTTGGTATCACCGCATTATTGCGCCCACTGGCAGTTGGTTCTGGCATTTTAAAGCGTGAAATGCCGCTGTTGGTGGTCGTGTCACTGGCCGCGTGGTTGATCATCAGTGATAACCAGTTTAGCGCGCTGGAAGGTTGGCTGCTGTTAATTGGCTTTTTCGTGTTTATCGGTGGCCTAATCTATATCTCAAAAACCGGCAAAACCGACCAGGACGATCCGCTTATTTCAGAAGCATGTGATGAAGTCCCAAGTGATGTACCCATGAGCAAAGCCATATTCTGGCTGGTTGTGGGGATGATTTTATTGCCAGTAAGTGCCGACTACCTGGTCGACGCAGCCGTCGATATTGCAAAATACTTTGGCATGAGCGACCTGTTGATCGGCCTGACGATTATCGCCATCGGAACCAGTTTGCCTGAGCTGGCCGCCTGTGTGGCCGGCGTGCTCAAGAATGAAGACGACCTGGTACTGGGTAATATCATCGGCTCAAACATCTTCAATATTCTGGCGGTGTTGTCCATTGCGGGGATCCTGAATCCGGCAACACTGGACAGCAATATTGCAAACCGGGATATCTATGTCATGCTCGGCGCAACAGCCGCGCTGGTGCTGATGAGTGTTAGCCTCAAAGGACGCCGACAAATTAACCGTGTTGAAGGCGGGCTACTCCTTGGTGCATTCTGTGGTTATATGTACTTTATTATTTAAGGATTCAGCATGAGCACGCACAATTTTATTGATTCTGCCAAACAGGTACTAGAAATCGAACAACAAGCGATTGTCGAAATCGCCCAGTATGTTGATGCACGATTTTCTGCGGCCTGTGAACTCATGTTGCAATGCCGTGGTCGAATCATAGTGATCGGCATGGGTAAGTCAGGTCATATTGGCAATAAAATCGCGGCAACACTGGCCAGTACGGGCACGCCAGCATTTTTTGTTCACCCTGGTGAGGCCAGCCACGGTGACTTAGGCATGATCACGGCTGATGATGTGGTATTACTGATCTCTAATTCAGGTGAGACGCACGAAGTACTGGCTATCGTGCCGGTAATCAAGCGCATTGGCGCACAAATCATCAGCATGACGGGTAACCCTGAGTCGAATATGGCCAAGCTGGCGGATATTCATTTGTGCATTAAAGTCTCCAAAGAAGCCTGTCCATTAGGGCTTGCACCAACGGCCAGCACCACAGCCACTCTGGTCATGGGAGACGCCTTAGCTGTGGCACTGCTCGAAGCCCGCGGTTTCACGGCAGATGATTTTGCCTTATCCCACCCGGGGGGCAGCTTGGGTAAGCGCCTGCTGTTAACACTGGCAGATGTTATGCATACGGGCAAAGCGGTGCCCGTTGTATCACAAGGCTGCACGGTGACCGATGCCTTATTCGAGATGTCAGGCAAAGGCCTGGGCATGACCACCATCATCGATACAAAGGGACAGCTACAGGGCTTGTTCACAGATGGCGATTTACGCCGTATTATCGAGCAGAGACTTGATTTGCACAGCACCCCGATAGATTCGGTCATGACAAAACACTGTACCACAGTGACACAAGATATGTTGGCTGCTGAAGCGCTGCATATCATGGAGAAGAAACGCATCAATGGCCTGATTGTCATTGATGAACAAAATTGCCCAATCGGCGCGTTAAATATGCAGGATTTGCTGCGAGCAGGAGTATTATAAATGCTGTTTTCCGATCTATATCAGCCCATCGACGATACCGTTGTACAAAAAGCGCAGGCGATTAAACTGCTGATCTGCGACATCGATGGGGTATTTTCTGATGGCCGCATCTATTTGGGCAATCAGGGAGAGGAGCTAAAAGCATTTAATACCAAAGATGGTTTCGGCATTAAAGCCCTGATCAATGGCGGCGTTGAAGTGGCTGTGATAACAGGGCGTCATTCACACATTGTTCAGCAGCGTATGACTAGCCTCAATGTTAAGCACATCTATCAGGGTATGGAAGACAAGTTGCAAGGCTACGCCGAGTTGAAAGACAAATTACAGCTGGCGGATCACGAGGTTGCTTATATCGGCGATGATGCACCTGACTTACCTGTGATGCTCAAAGTCGGTCTGTCTGTGGCCGTGCAAGACGCTCACCCTATGGTGGTCCGCGCAGCCGATTATAGAACGTTGTTACCCGGCGGGTTTGGTGCTGTCCGAGAACTGACTGACTTACTGCTACTCTGCCAGGGCAAGTCATTGGGCTATGAAGGCAGTAGCGTATGACCGTACTTCGCGCTTTATTGCTCGTTGTATTCAGCCTCACCATGTTATGGCTGTGGTACCCTTATTTAACGCAATCGGGCCAGGTTGCGCCGCGCTCAGAAGAAGTGCTGGCCAAACCAGATTATGTCGCCATCGATCTGAAGCAAACCAATTACGCCGAAAATGGGCAGCTCAGTTATCAGATTACCGCAGACAGAATGGAGCTCTATCAGGAGTTGGGGTTTAGCCACTTTACCGCGCCTATCTTTACACTGCACAACGACCAGCAAAACTGGCAACTCAAAGCCAATGAAGCCACCTTGTATGGTAACAATACCCTGATCCTGGAGGGTCAAGTACAAGCAACAAACCTGACGGCCGATGCCATGATAAAGCACATCAACGCCGATCACGTGCAAGTCGATATTAAAGAAAAGCACATGCGCTCTGAACACCCGGTAGAAATTACCGGACCAAACTTAACGATTTCCGGTAAAGGCTTAGTGGCCGATCTCAACACCGAAATCATTGAACTCATCAACCACACTGAAACAATTTATTATGAGCAATAAATTAACCTATTCCCTGATCTTACTGTGCACTTTAAGTGCATTTCATCCTGCAGCTTATGCAGAAAATACAGCAGCTGATCAGGTCATTATCAGTTCGGGCACACAGCTGGCCCAGTTGCAAACTAATATTGGCGTGTTCGAAGAAAACGTCGAAATCATTCACGGTGACCGAAAAATTCTGGCCGATCGCCTCGAAGTACACCGCCGCGAAGAGCTGGGTAAAAATAAACAACTGCTAGTTGCAACAGGCAGTCCAGCCGTATTTCAGGAGCGTCAGACGGATGGCACATTACTGAAAGCCACAGCCAAAGAAGTGCGCTATGACGTCGCAAACCGCATGCTCACCATCAAAGGCGGTGCAGAGATCAGTCAGGCAGGACAGAAAATCAGCGCGCAAACCATCGTGTATGATATGGAAAAGAAGCTGATCAGCGCACAGCGCGGGGAACAAGAACAAAATCGCGTAAGAACCATTCTGTTACCTGAGAAAGAGAACCCCCAACAACCACAAGAGAAGGGTAATCCGTGAGTAAATTAACCGCCACCGCACTGGCCAAAAGTTATAAGGGCAGACAGGTTGTTAAAAACGTTGAATTAAGCGTTGAAGCCGGCAGTATTGTTGGCCTCCTTGGCCCGAATGGCGCAGGTAAAACCACCACTTTTTATATGATTGTTGGCTTGGTGCCCAGTGATAAGGGCAGCATACACATTGATGAGCAAGACATTACCTTATTACCTATGCATAGCCGGGCAAGACTTGGGATTGGTTACCTGCCACAAGAGTCCTCTATTTTTCGCAAGCTGACCGTCTATCAGAACCTGATGGCCATTTTAGAAACCCGGAAAGAGCTCAATAAAGAACAACGAGAAGTCATCCTCAATGAGCTGTTAGATGAGTTTAATATCCAGCATATTCGCGACAGCCAGGGTATGGCGCTATCAGGCGGTGAACGACGCCGGGTAGAAATTGCCCGTGCCCTTGCGGCAGATCCAAAATTTATCTTATTAGATGAGCCTTTCGCTGGCGTTGATCCCATTTCAGTGTTAGATATAAAGAAAATTATAGAACACCTGAAAAACCGTGGGATAGGCGTACTAATCACTGACCATAACGTGCGTGAAACGCTGGACGTCTGTGAGAAAGCTTATATAGTGTCACATGGTGAACTGATAGCAGCAGGCACCCCGGAGCATGTTCTGGCCGATCAAACCGTGCGGGATGTCTACCTAGGTGAGCAATTCAGGCTATAGTTATAAAATTAGAAGTAAATAACAAAAAGGATTGTTAGAGATACATGAGGCAATCGCTACAGCTGCGCATGGGGCAGCAACTGACAATGACACCACAACTGCAACAGGCTATTCGTCTGTTACAGTTGAGTACGCTAGATCTCCAACAAGAAATCCAAGAAGCGCTTGATAGCAACCCTTTGTTGGAAGTGGAAGAAGGTGAGTCTGAATCACAAGATAATGAAACTCAGTCCAAGTCGGATTCCGATTTGGAACAACCTACAACGAGTGACAACGACAGCTATGAAGAGGCTGCTGTCAGCGACTACGAACAAGACAGCGATGCTGCACTAAACAAAGACACCGTCAGCGACGATTTGGCAATGGATGTAACCTGGGACGAGTACATCAGTGCCGCACCGGCAAGCAGTTCAGGCCCAATGCCGGAAGACGAAACCATTTACCAGGGTAAAACGACTGAAACATTGCAAGAATACCTGATGTGGCAGCTGGAACTGACGCCTTTTAGTCCAACAGACAGAGCCATCGCCCTGGCGATTGTTGAAGCGGTTGACGATGCAGGCCTGTTGACCATTAGCTGCGAAGACATCGTCGAAAGCATGAATCAGGACAACGATGAAGAGCCGATTGAGCAGGATGAAGTAGAGGCCGTACTGAAACGGATCCAGCTATTTGATCCTGTCGGGATTGCCGCACGCAGCCTGCAAGAATGCCTGTGCATTCAGCTCAACCAGTTTGACCCAAATACCCCCTGGCTTGCACAGACCAAAGAAATCCTCACTGAGCACATCGATCTGTTAGCCAGCCGGGATTACCGCACTTTGATGAAAAAAACCAAACTCAAAGAAGCGGATCTGAAAGAAGTAATGACCCTGATCCACGGCCTAAACCCGAAACCCGCCGCCAGCATAGTACAAGAAGAAGCAGACTATGTGATCCCGGATGTGTCGGTTAAAAAAGTGAAAGGCCGCTGGGTTGTTGAACTCAATCCCGACTCAATGCCAAAAATTAGAGTGAATGACCACTACGCTGCTATGTCCCGTTCAGTCAAGTCGAGCACAGATAGCCAGTTTATTCGTTCACACCTGCAAGAGGCTAAATGGTTCATCAAGAGCCTGGAAAGCCGCAATGAAACTTTATTAAAAGTTACTAATTGCATTGTGCAGCAACAACAGGCATTCTTTGAACATGGCCCCGAGGCAATGAAGCCGATGGTACTGAATGATGTGGCCGAAATGGTCGACATGCATGAGTCCACGATTTCACGTGTAACAACACAAAAGTATATGCACACGCCACGCGGTATCTATGAGTTGAAGTATTTCTTCTCAAGCCATGTCAGCACTGAAAACGGAGGAGAATGCTCTTCGACTGCAATCAGAGCATTGATCAAAAAGCTAATTGCCGCAGAAAACACAGCTAAACCATTGAGTGACAGCAAGATTGCGGATGTATTGGCAGATCAAGGGATCAAAGTGGCTAGACGTACAATTGCCAAATACCGAGAGTCTTTGGCTATCCCACCGTCCAATCAGCGCAAAAGCCTGATTTAGACGTAACTACAGAAGGAAAATGCTTATGCAACTAAATTTAACTGGTCGACATGTAGAAATCACCGATTCGTTAAGAGACTATGTAACAAACAAGTTTGCGAAGCTAGAAAGGCACTTTGATCACATCAATAATGTGCATGTTATCCTAGATGTCGAAAAGCTCATCCAAAAAGCAGAAGCCACATTACATGTGAACGGGGGAGAGATTTTTGCCTCAACCGAACACCGGGATATGTATGCCGCAATAGACGGACTTATCGATAAGCTTGACCGCCAGGTGATCAAGCACAAAGAGAAGCTAACTCGACACTAATCATGAAACTAAGCTCATTGATTTCACAGGACTGCAGCAAAGCTGCGGTCCTTTTTAATAGTAAGAAACGTATTTTAGAGTACATCAGTGAGTTGGCTCAAAGCCAGCTTCCAGACAGTAATGCCCATGATATCCTTGATGCGCTATTGAGCCGCGAAAAACTCGGGAGTACAGGGATCGGAAAAGGCATTGCACTGCCCCATGGCCGCATGCCAGGCATAGATAAAGTGGTTGCAATGCTACTTGTCAATCAGCAAGGCATTGCCTTTGATGCCATTGACAATCAACCCGTCGACATTTTTGTGGCACTCATCGTACCCGAGGGAGAAAATCAACAACATTTGCAGACCTTGGCAACGATCGCTGATAAACTTAAAAACAAGGTGTTTTGTAAACGTATCAGACAAGCTCACAATGATCAGGAGTTATTCTCGATAATTGAAGAGTTTGACAACTAACGGAGAGTTTCTGTGCAGTTAATTATTGTCAGTGGTCGTTCTGGCTCAGGAAAATCGGTCGCTCTGCGCGTGCTGGAAGACTTGGGTTATTACTGCGCCGATAATATTCCGGTCAACTTGCTGCCCGCATTAGTGCGCAGTGTGTCAGACAGCTATGATAAAATTGCTGTGAGCGTTGACGTACGTAACCTGCCAAAAGATCAGCAAGAACTCGACGATATTTTAGAATACCTACCCGGATTTGCAGAACCTAATATATTTTATCTGGACAGTGAAGATCAGATCCTGATCCGTCGTTTTTCAGAAACACGCCGCCTACACCCGCTGTCACTGGCCGATCTGTCATTAGACAAAGCAATTAAAAAAGAAAAAGAGCTACTTGACCCGCTTATCCGCCGCGCTAATATCACCATTGATACCACGGACATGAGTATCCACCAGCTGGCAGAGCGGATCCGGGAAAAGATCCTCGGTAAAAAAGACAAACAATTAATCATCACCTTTGAGTCCTTTGGTTTTAAACATGGTATTCCAAAAGAAGCGGATTACGTGTTTGATGCGCGCTTTTTGCCAAACCCACACTGGGAACCAGAGCTTAAGCCGTTAACCGGTTTAGATAAACCTGTTATTGATTACCTGTCTAGTCACAGCTTAGTGCAAAAGTTTACCTGGCAGATCCAGACCTTTGTGCAAACCTGGTTGCCACACCTGGAGCGCAATAACCGCAGCTACCTGACCATTTCGATTGGCTGTACTGGTGGACAACACCGCTCCGTGTATCTTGCTCAAACGTTAGGTGAGCGTTTTGCCCGTACCCACAGCAATGTGAAGATCCATCACCGCGAACAAGAAAAATGACACAACGCTTTGAAGATACCTTTCTGATCCAGAATAAACTGGGTCTCCATGCTCGTGCAGCCAGTGTGCTGGCAGAACTCTCCGCACAGTTCGATGCCAACATTACCCTGTTTCAGGGCAATAAAGAGGCAGAGGGTGACAGTGTACTGGCTTTATTACTGCTAGAAAGCAGCCAGGGTAAAGAGGTCAAAGTCGTCTGCGAAGGGCCAGATGCAGAGCGCGCGTTGCATGCCATTGGCAACCTTATTGCAGATAAGTTTAACGAGTCAGAGTAAAACCCCTTCACTTTTCCCCTATTTTCGAGACACAACACCGCCGCTTCATGACGGCTGTCTGCGCTTTTTTTAGATATACCAATTGATATTAAAACAGCTATAATTATCATAAGCCTATAATCAATGCGCCATATACTCATGACAAGCCTGCTTGTCGACTATCCAACCTGGGATGCCTATGCCTGAAGCTTTTGAACAAGACTACACACTGGAGCTATTGCAGCAAGTTACGAATGCCCTTAACAGTGGTCAGTTTGTTCAAGTCAGGCGCACCTTAGCCGAAATTCCGCCCTGCGACACCGCTTTATTGCTGGAGTCTTCCCCACATAAAATCAGAACCCTGCTGTGGCAATTAGTCGACCCGGATATACAGGGTGACGTACTCGAAGAACTATCTGAAGATGTGAGACTCAGCATCATCGCCAAAATGGAGCCTGAGCTGATCGCTGCAGCAACGGAAGACATGGATGATGATGATCTCGGTGAAGTCCTGAGAAGCTTGCCAGACCCCGTCTATCAGGACGTTATCGGTGCCATGGACTCGCAAGACAGAGCCCGTGCAACCCAGGCGCTTTCCTATGTCGAGCATTCCGCGGGCGCATTGATGAACACAGATACAGTGACGATCCGCCCGGATGTGTCACTGGATGTCGTATTACGTTATCTGCGCCTCAAAGGGGAGCTGCCGGACGGGACCGATGACCTGTACGTGGTGGACAAAGACAATTGCTTTTTAGGCTCCCTGCCGATCAGTGTGCTCTTAACCAGTCAGCCAGACAAACTGGTTAACGAGTTGATGAATGAAGAACGTGAAACCATTCCCATCTCAATGGACGAAAGCGATGTCGCTCAGTTGTTTGAGCGTCATAATTGGATCTCGGCACCGGTCGTAGATGACAACGCACATTTGCTGGGGCGTATCACCATCGATGACATCGTTGACGTTATTCGTGAGGATGCCGAACACAGTCTCATGAGCATGGCCGGTCTCGATGATGAAGAAGATACTTTTGCGCCGGTCTGGAAAAGTAGTCGTCGCCGTTCAATCTGGTTGGGGATCAACCTGCTTACAGCGCTGATGGCCGCTTTCGTTGCCAGCTTTTTCGAAGGCACCTTAGATATTTTACCTATCCTTGCTGTACTAAATGGCATAGTTCCCAGCATGGGTGGGGTGGCCGGCAGTCAAACCCTGACTTTGGTGATCCGTGGTATTGCTCTGGGACACGTGAACGCAACTAACCAACGCTTCTTACTGGGTAAAGAACTGGCCATTGGCGCCTTGAATGGGTTGCTCTGGTCGTTATTAATTGCGGGTGTAATTGCCCTGTGGCAATGGGACTTTGTGCTCGGGGGCGTGATTGCCTTTGCGATGTTTATGAACCTGGTTGCTGCGGGTATTGCTGGCGCCAGTATCCCTCTCATACTCAAGAGAATGAATATCGACCCAGCACTGGCGGGCAGTGTTGTACTAACCACAGTCACCGACATCGTAGGCATTTTTGCCTTCCTCGGCACGGCAACGTGGCTGCTTGTCTAAGCAGCCAAATGCATACAACTATGTGTTACTGACCTGCAATTTGCATATTCTCTATCAGTACCGAGCCAGTTTGAACAGCACCGCGGGTTTCAATGTCTCCCCCAATCGCCTGAATTGACTTAAACATATCCTTAAGATTACCTGCAATGGTAATCTCACTGACCGGATATTGGATCTCTCCATTTTCTACCCAGAAACCAGCGGCGCCGCGTGAGTAGTCACCGGTTACCGTATTAACCCCCTGCCCCATGAGCTCAGTCACTAATAAACCACGCCCCATGGTCCGCAGCAACGCGGCCAGGTCCGGCTCGGTAGCCTGTACCAGCCAGTTGTGGATCCCACCGGCATGGCCCGTACTGCGCATCCCCAGGCGTCTGGCTGCGTAGCTTGGCAACAGATAGGTCTCAAGTACGCCTCCTTTGATGATATCGCGCTCAGTGGTCTGCACGCCTTCAGCGTCAAACGGGCTCGATGCCAGTGCCTGCAACAAATGTGGCTGTTCTTTGATTGATACGCAAGACGAAAAAACATCAGTGCCTAAGCTATCCAGCAAGAAACTCGACTTGCGATACAAAGCACCGCCACCAATGGCGGATACCAGGTGCCCAAACAGGCTATTGGCAATGTCAGCACGGAATACGACCGGTACCCGCATGGTTTCCAGCTTACGACTGTTTAATTTAGCCAGCGTCGATTCTGCTGCCTCTATGCCCACCGCTTTGGCATCTCTCAACTGCGAATGCACGCGTGTGATAGAGTAAGCATTATCTCGTTGCATCACCCCATTTTCTTCGCCAATCACCATAGTACTTAAGGTGTGTCGGGTACGCGGAAACCCGGCCAGAAAACCATGGCTGTTGCCGTAAACGCGCAAGCCCTGATGGCTGGCGACGCTCGCCCCATCGGAGTTAACAATGCGCTCGTCGTAATTCAACGCCGCCTGCTCTGCTTCAAGACAGCGTTTCACACCTTCCTCAGGCGTCAGTGACCAGGGATGGAAGAGATCTAAATCGGGCACCACCTCAGGCATTAATTCAGCATCAGCCACACCATTACAGGGATCATCAGATGTAAATTTGGCAATTTCGACCGCTTTTTCCACCACCGAACGTAACGCTTCCGGACCAAGATCGGCCGTCGATGCAGAACCTTTGTGCTGACCAACGTACACACTCAGCCCCAGGCCACCATCCTGATTAAATTCAATCGTTTCAACTTCTCCCATACGGGTGCTGACTGACAAACCTGAGGTACGACTCATCGATGCCTCAGCAGACGTCGCCCCCAGTTGCTTTGCATAGTCCAAAACATCTGACACGGCTTGTTTTACTTCATCAATTTGCGTCCAAATGGGATCGTGTTGCTGGCTCATGTTTTTATTCCACAAATCATAGTACTGCTATAATCCTAACACAGCCTGCGCCGATGCGCTGTGACTCACGCAAAGATTCTGTATGACACCCAGGGCAAGTTGCGCATTCATGTATGCATTACTGCTTTTTCTGACTTCTGATATAATCTGATCATCAATAACTGAAGTAAGTGCGGTAAAATGGCCAAAAAACCTACCCAAGAGCCAGAAGAAGAGATCATTTACGTCTCAAAGAGCGAATTAAAGCGTGATGCACAGCAATACCATCAACTTGGCGTTGATATCGCGCAATTAGGTAAAAAACAAAGAGAGAAACTGCCACTCTCTCCAGAGCTGGTCGCAGCGATGGAGCTGGCAGACAAGCTACGCGGCAAGCACGACGCCTACCGCCGTCATCTGAACTTTATTGCCAAACAACTGCGTACCACAAGCAATGTAGAAGACTTACAGCAAGGTCTGGATCTGTTACTTAACAGAAACAACCAGGCAGATGTCCTGCTTAATCAGGTAGAACAGCTCAGAGATGAACTGATAGCCAAGGGGGATGAAAAGATCAATACCCTGCTTGAAGCACACCCGACGCTGGAACGCCAGAAGCTCAGACAACTGGTTCGTCAGGCGAAAAAAGAGCATCAGGCAGAAAAGCCCGGAAAAGGTTCTAAAGAGCTATTTCAATTACTCAAAGAGCTGATCCTGCCATAAGCAGCGTGAAGCGCCCCACAGTATCACGCAATTTGGCTGTGATACTGCGGGATGATGTATTAGGCGGTACCGCCTACGGTGAGTTCATCGATTTTAAGACTGGGCTGACCAACACCAACAGGCACACTCTGGCCATTTTTACCACATACCCCGACACCGGTATCCAGCTCCAGGTCATTACCAACCATAGACACTTTCTGCATAACGTCTGGGCCATTACCGATCAAGGTGGCACCTTTGATAGGCTGCGTTACTTTACCATCTTCTATCAGGTAAGCTTCTGAAGCTGAAAATACAAATTTACCCGACGTAATATCAACCTGACCGCCGCCAAAGTTAGGCGCAAAGATCCCTTTCTTTACCGAGGCAATGATCTCACTCTGACTATGCTCACCCGGCAGCATATATGTATTGGTCATTCTTGGCATCGGCAGATGTGCATAAGATTCACGTCTGGCATTGCCAGTGGGTGCAACGCCCATCAATCGGGCATTGAGCTTGTCCTGCATATAGCCTTTTAGCACCCCTTTTTCGATTAGCACGTTGTAGCCTGCCGGGGTGCCTTCATCGTCAATATTCAGTGAACCACGACGGTTATCCATGGTGCCGTCATCCACCACAGTACACAGGCTGGAAGCCACTTGTTCGCCGACTCGCCCGCTAAATGCAGATGCGCCTTTGCGGTTAAAGTCCCCTTCAAGACCATGTCCCACCGCTTCGTGGAGTAATACGCCTGGCCAGCCAGCCCCCAGTACAACAGGCATCGCCCCAGCCGGTGCATCAACCGCTTCCAGATTTACGCGGGCCTGGTGAACCGCTTTGGTGACATAATGCTGCCAACGCGGCTTGCCGTCGACTAGCTCTCTGAAGTAATTGTAATCAAGACGGGCTCCCCCACCGGCACTGCCACGCTCACGGCGACCATTTTTTGCCAGCAATACCGAGCAATTTAAGCGCACCAAAGGACGAATATCCGTTGCAAAAGTGCCATCACTGGCTGCGATTAGCACTTCTTCGTATACCGCAGACATGGAGCTGACGACCTGCTCCGCTTCAGGGGCTAATTCACGGATCGCCGCTTCAACTTCTCGCAATAGCGAGACTTTATCGGTGTCGCTCATGCTCAGCAGTGGCTGGCTTGCCTCAAATTGGGTCGCAGCTTTAACATCACTGAACACCTGAACCTGCTTATTCTCACCTTGCTGAGCAATACTTCTGGCAGCCATAGCTGCCTGGTTCAGTGCTTCCATGTTAATGGCATCTGAGTAACTAAACCCCGTTTTCTCGCCACTTACAGCGCGAACACCCACTCCCCGTTCGATATTATAACTGCCCTCTTTAACGGAGCCATCTTCCAGCACCCAGGTTTCATGATAACTGGATTGGAAATACAGATCGGCATAATCCACCTTGTGCTGATGAATGTATGCCAATGTTTGTTGCAATTGTTCCCGGGTTAAATCACTGTCCGTCAGTAAATGTTGTTCGACGTGCTCGCTACCAAAATTACTCATAAAAATCGCTCTTAAATCGGTTATGTGCCGCTACAGGCATTTTCTGTCGGATGGCATGCAGATCAGTCAGATCAAGCTGGGCATGAATCACACCTACCTGAGTTGGCGCTTCGCCAAGGCACACACCCCAGGGGGAAACCACCAGGCTATGGCCATAGGTTTGCCGACCATTCTCATGCTCTCCTACCTGCGCGGCTGCCACCACATAGCATTGTGTTTCTATCGCCCGTGCCTGTAACAAAGGCTGCCAGTGTGCAGCCCCGGTGACGGTTGTGAAAGCACTGGGTACCAATAATATCTCCGCGCCCTGCTCACGCATCGCCTGATATAAACCTGGAAAGCGCAAATCATAGCAAACGCTCAACCCCAGGCGACCGAAGGGGCTATCCACGGTGACAATGTCATTACCGGGACGAGTCAGGGTGGATTCACGGTACTGTCCGGCACTGTCAGCGACATCCGCATCAAACAGATGGATCTTATTATAGCGTGCAACTTCGAGCCCTTCATTGTTAAACAGCAGACTGGCTGCATAATAACGACCCAGGCCATCTGTGAGGGCAATGGTGCCCGCAGCCAGCCAGATATTAAAGTCCCGGCAAAGCTGCTGAATTTGCGTGATCCAGTGCGCATTATTTTGGGCTTGTGCAAGCGTTTGCTGCGGGGTCTGGCAAAATGCCAGCCAGGATTCGGGTAAACAAACCAACGCTGGCTGGGTCAGTGTTTGCTGGCTGAGTAACGTTTTCAACTGCCTGAGATTCTCCTCAGGGTGTATCCCTGAACACATCTGCACGACATAGATATGGCCGTTTTTCATGGCTGTTCCTCTTGACCTGTCTCCGAGTTCGGTTCGCCAGGAGTCACTTCAGCTTCCACAGGTTTGTCTGCCTGTGTATCTGGCGCGTCTTGCTGCGACGTCTGCCCGCCTTGTCTGGGTATATCAGCTTGCGTATCTGAGGCTTCCTCATCTTGAGGGACAACGGGCTGCGCCGGTTTCTCAGGCTGTGAGCCCGGCGGCTTAGGCAACTCGACCTCACGGCTCTTACGATCCAGTTCGGTCACCACAGGTTCATCCATCGTGCCGGTCACTTTAAATTTAATCTCTGAGATCACCCGTGCCGAGTGGATCACTTTATCAAGCGCCAACGCCGCAAGACCCGTTACCGGATTCACCATCCATCCCACAATCACTGGTAAACTCGAGGTAACCTGCGGCGCGACTGACAGCTCATAGTCAATGGCTTTGCTATTGAGATCGGCATACCCTCTGACTGACAGGTCGGCTGGCACCCCATCCAATTGGGTATCCTCAGTATACACAACCCCTTTGTCGAGCTGGAAAGTGCCGTCAATGCGGTTGTAGAAAAACCCTTTAGCAAACACATCGCGGAAATCCAGCTTGAGTTTACGAACCAGTGAGTCCAAGCTCAACAAAGAAAACACCCGTGTGCCCTGATCGCTGATCTCAGCCAGGTGCCCTTCACCCAATTGCCATTTTACTGAACCGTCAAGCGACGCAACATCAAACTCGTAAGGCGCGTCTGCCCAACTCAGTTCAAATTCAATGTCAGCACTGGAATCCTGGACGCTGGAAGTAATATCAAACTCTTCCATTAACTGACCAAAATCACTGCTGATTAGCGTGCCATTAAAGTGTGAGCGACCATTGTGCCAGCCACCCGTACCTTGCAGCACATGATCGCCTTTATCCACCTGTAAGCGAGTGACCTGCAGCGCTTCGCCATTGCCCTGCAAAGCCAGGTTCACCTTATCCAGCTGATACTGAGTTATACGGCAATCATCGCAGTTAAACTCTATCGCCGGTATGTTCGTTAACCACTGCAATGATGCCTCAGGGGCAGCGTCTGAATCACCGATAGTAACCGTTTCTGTCGTGCTGCCCTCGTCCGTCGCTTCAAGCGGGTTAAGCCGTAAATAGTCCGCTTGTATCTGAATGGGTTGCGCCGCATTACCATTTGGCAACTGCACTTGCGCTCTTAACTCCCTGGCATTCAACCGTGCCAGCAATCCACTGGCTTGTGGACGAAGGCTTAGCTCAAAGTCATTCACACCGAGATCAAAAACATTTAACTGGCCAATCTGTGCACGCAGCGCATCAAAAGCGGGCAATATGCCCGGCTGCTCCGACGGCTGATCTACCTGTTCAATAATGCGATCAATGAAAGGCAGCCAGGGTGCCAATGTAAGTTGCGGTTGAGTGATGGCCACATTGAATCCAGGCTGACTCAATGCACGATTGCTCTCGGCAAAGACAAGTTGAGCACGTTCAATCAAACCACTGTTATTATCTAAAATACCATCAAAATAGAGCTGGTCACCGAGTGTGACACTGATCAAATTAGAAATATCGTCGCCACGTACCTGAGCACTTAACTGCATGCGCTCATCTGCCAGCTTGCCAATCGGTGCCGGCAAATCAATACTGGCTCCCTGTAAGTCGGACTTAAAGTTTGCCTGATAACTGAAGCCTTGTTCGGTGAAATCCAGCATTACCTGCCCAGCCAATAAAGCATTGCCGGTGATAAAGTCGTCCATCAAGCCTTGCGTGAGGGGCAGCAACTTATCGCTTGCTGCACTCAAACGCGTCTCAATCCCGAGCTGATACCGGGCACTGTCGCCCTGTCCTGACAAGCTGAAAAGTAACGGCATCCCTCGCCACAGCGCCCGGGTATTTTCCAGTTCAATATTATCGTCAATAAACTTCAGCGTGCCGCTTAGCTTGTCTAGCGCCATGCCAGGCTGCTCAAGATAGAGCGCATTGTCTTTGAATTCGACTGCCCCCAGTACATTAACATCCAGCGACGCCAAATCAATCAACAGATCGACATTGCCTGTCACATCCCCCTGAACCTGTGCAACCTGAAGAATATCCGCCAATGGATCCGCAATTGGTGTGGCGTTGAAAAACGGTGCCAGCGTGCTGGCTTCCGTCGTATGAGCGATGTTGACGGTCAGCAAATTTGTTTGTTCGAGATCAGCCAGACTGACCACGACGCCACTGCTCAACGTCTGGTTCAACAGCTCACCGCTATTAACCGTGATGTCCATTCGCTCATCAGCAAAGTGCAATGTCACGTCACCATTATGCAGGGCAGCCCAATCTGGCGCGAAGGCAAACTTAGCCTGATCAATCCGGGCCAGGACTTCAAAGCGACCATGATGTCCGCGGTATGGAAATTGTGTCAACGGCCCTGACAACAACACCTGAGTGTGCCTGAGTCGCCCGCCCTGGATCCCATTGTTAAGGTAGCTGACCAGGTTTTCATTCATCAGTTGCAGCGGGAAATAACGGCCTGCGATACTGGCATCGCCGCCAAATACATCGGCATATAAATCCAGCACAGGCTCTTCTAACAAGTGCAAGTGCATTTCCAACGCAACGCTTAAATCCTCGTTGCTGAGCCACAGGTTATCCGACAGCACATGCCACTTGTGTGCGTCATCCAGGTAAAAGTGTATGTCTCCGTTGAGTTCTTTGACAGCGATTGGGGCAATAAACTGCTCTTCTACCAACAAAGTCTGATCTTGTGCACTGAGACTGAGCACACCGCGCTCTGGCGTAAGCATTAGCTCAGCATTGAGCCCGGAAAAACCCGGAATCCCCCCGAGTTGTCGCCAACCAGCTTTCTCTAACGCGAGCCACAACGACATCGGTGTATCACTGCCCATTGACACTCTGGCGGCGGTTACCTTGCCGGCAGGAGACAAAGCTTCTACTTGTTTCGCCCAGTCGAAGTGCGTAAGTGACAGCAACTGAGTGACATACCCAAGATCCAGGCCCTGCATCCACAATGTGCTTTCACTGTCGCTAAAATGCCCCTCAATACTGAGCGTTGTGGGACTTTGTTCATTTTGAGATAGCAGCAACTCAGAGCTGCTTAATGCCCAGCCATTTTGCCCCGGTTGCAAATACAGAGCACCACCTTGCACGGCTAGCTGCTTGTGCGTTTGCCCCTGCTGCCAACTGATACTACTCGGTAACCACTTGACCAGAATATCATTGAACTTGCCATGCTCCAGCCGCGCCCAGAGTTGCATGTTCACGCTCGAACTGGCCGTTTGGTATTGTGGGTCAAGATACGTCTGCAGCCAGCTCATCAGTTCAACTTGCTGTGCATCAATGAAGATATCACCAGCCATTGCACTAAGCTGCTGGCCATGAAAACGAAAACGCGCGTTTAACTGACCTTCTGCCAGTCCAGGGAAGGAGATCTGCCCCTCGCCATGATGCATATCGGCACTGTTTTGCCAGATAAGATCCGGCACCAGTAAGGTGTGTGATTTATCGTCCGCGACCAGTAAAGTCACCTGGCTATTCTGAACCGCAAAATGGCCCGTATCGCCCAAAAATAGCTCTTCAATCAGCGCCTGTTGCTCAAACTCCCCGCTACCGCCTTCCATACTTTGTGCCATGGCCTGGATATCAACGGTAGCGTCAAATCCATCCAGCACAAAGTAATTAGACACCAGCCGCCACTGGCGGACTGACTCGACCAGATTAAGCTGCAAACTGGTTTGTGCAATATGCAAAGAGATAGGGGAACGGGCGTTGTCTTCAA
This sequence comes from Pseudoalteromonas rubra, assembly GCF_000238295.3. Classification (NCBI taxonomy): domain Bacteria; kingdom Pseudomonadati; phylum Pseudomonadota; class Gammaproteobacteria; order Alteromonadales; family Pseudoalteromonadaceae; genus Pseudoalteromonas; species Pseudoalteromonas rubra. Next base: position 52,532 of record NZ_AHCD03000020.1, on the reverse strand, counting down.
AGCTGACATCACGCAACACCAGTGCCGGGCCATTGCCCTGCCAGCTGGCGCTAATGCTGCCAATGTTTAATTCAACCCCCAGCTGCTGGTTAACCAGCGACTCAATATCATGTTTATATTCATTGGCGTAAGGCAGGGTGTATTTGACCACCGAAACAAGGACGGCAAGCAGTACCAATGTGACAGCAAACACTTGCCACATTTTTCGTACACAAAAAAAACAAACCGCCTTAACCTGCATCGTGTCACTACATCATGACGACATCAAACTGCTCCTGGCTGTACAGGCTCTCAGTCTGAATACTGACCTGCTTACCAATAAACAGTTCCAACTCAGCCAGATTATGGTATTCGTCGTTAACCAGCGCTTCACTGACCGCCGGCGACGCATAAACCATAAACTTATCGGCATCATAGGCGCGATTTACGCGGACAATTTCGCGTAATATTTCGTAGCAAACGGTTTCCACTGTCTTAAGAGAACCTCGGCCAGAGCAGGCGGGACACACGTCACACAAAATATGTTCCAAACTCTCGCGAGTGCGCTTGCGGGTCATCTCAACCAGGCCAAGGGCAGATAAACCGTTGATATTGGCTTTGGCACGATCTTTCGCCAGGGCTGTTTCGAGTGAATGTAACACCCGGCGCTTGTGCTCATCAGAAATCATATCGATAAAATCGATAATGATGATACCACCCAGGTTACGTAACCTGAGTTGCCTCGCGATGGCCGAGGTGGCTTCAACATTGGTATTAAAAATCGTTTCTTCCAGGTTGCGGTGACCAACGAATGCCCCCGTATTCACGTCTACGGTGGTCATGGCTTCAGTCTGATCAAAAATCAAATAACCGCCTGATTTCAATTCAACCTTTCGATGTAATGCTTTCTGAATTTCAATTTCAACATCAAACAGGTCAAAGATTGGGCGCTCCCCGGGATAATATTCCAGCGTTTGTGACAACTGAGGTACAAACTCCTCAGTAAAGTCCTTAAGTTGCTGGTAAGTCAGTTTGGAATCGACCCGGATACGCTCCATGTCTTCTCCGACATAATCTCTGAGGGTACGAAACGCCAGAGTGAGGTCTTCATGGAGGATGCTGGCTTTGCTGGTTTTCTGCCGACGTTTGATGATCTTTTGCCACAACTTTTTAAGGAATTCAGCATCGTGTTGTAGTTCCGCTTCTGCGGCACCTTCAGCTGCAGTGCGGACAATAAAGCCACCATTTTCATCATTGTACTGAGCAACGATTTTTTTCAGACGACTGCGTTCTTCTTCGGTTTCAATACGCTGACTGACGCCCACATGGGTGGCATCCGGCATAAATACCAGATAACGAGACGGAATGGTGATATCTGTGGTCAGTCGGGCACCTTTAGTACCGATTGGATCTTTCACCACCTGCACCATAATAAACTGGCCCTGCTTTACCAGCTCGCGGATATCCTGAACCTTCTTAATCGGCTGGTCGTCGACGCCTTCCTCAATCGACGCGCTGTTTACAATATCTGAAGCGTGCAAAAATGCGGCTTTCTCAAGGCCAATATCAACAAACGCAGCCTGCATGCCCGGCAGAACCCGACTGATTTTACCCAGATATATATTGCCGACGATCCCCAGGTTACCAACCCGCTCAACCTGCACTTCTTGCAGTACACCGTTTTCAATGAGTGCAACCCGGCTTTCGCTGGGGGTCACATTGATTAATAACTCACTACTCATCTACACCCGCCATAAATGCTTTAATCAGTTCATCCGTTTCGTATAAAGGTAAGCCGACAACGGCAAAATAGCTACCAGATAACTGAGTAACGAATCGTCCTCCCAGTCCCTGAATACCATAGCCTCCCGCCTTATCTTGTGGCTCACCACTGTGCCAGTATTGCTCAATTTCCCCATCACTCAAGGGTTTAAATGTAACATCTGTTATCACAGTCTGGCTCATCACACGCTTTGTATCCGCCACGGCAATCGCCGTCATCACCTGATGCGTTTGTCCGGATAACGCCTGCATCATCGCAGTAAAGTCGTGTTGATCTGTGGGTTTACCCAGCGCCTGCTGCTCAAGCACCACGATTGTATCGCTGCCCAGTACAGGCGCATCCTGATAACCCATCGCCACACCACTGGTGGCTTTCAGGCGCGCCAGACGTTCAACATACGTCTGCGGCGCTTCGCCAGGCAAGCGGCTTTCATCCGCATCCACTGCAAATTGTGAAAAGGTATAACCAAGCTGAGTCAACAATTCACGTCTGCGTGGTGATGCTGATGCCAGATAAAGTGTTGGTGTCATTAACGGATCCTAAAGTGCCTGCGATATTTACGTAACAACAGGAAAACCCAGGGCCAGCACAGCATACCCACCAAAGCTGGCCATAGATATCTGGGGTTAAAATAAATGTCTAGCAGGAAGTGATTCAGCCAAAACTGCAGTAGGTGATACAGCGCTAAAAACAAGCCTATGAGCACCGCCTGCTGCCAAATTGAGAAGTTTCTGATCTTCTGAAAGTTACTGGTCGTAATGTACAAACAGATAGAATAAGTCAGTGAATTCACGCCCAACGGCGATCCCGTTGCCAGATCCATTATCAGCCCGGTACACCAAGCCCAGCCAATATTGACACGATGCGGCAAGGCAATTGACCAGTACATCAATACCAGTAAGACCCAGTCAGGACGGAATGGTTCAATGGAAAACGGCAGTGGCATCAGTGCCATAATTAAGGCAATAAACAGGCTTAGGGCGACCAGTGAGTAACTTCGGTTCATGCCTCAGGCTCCTCTTTGGCCATCTTGCCCAGGATCACGAGCAAACGAATACGATCCAGCTGTGCCACGGGCTCAGCATACACTTTAGAGAAAGGCAGACCTTCATCGCGATCAATTTCTGTGACCACAGCTACGGGATACCCCTCAGGAAAGGTGCCGCCTAAGCCTGATGTGACCAAGATATCTCCCAGACGAATGTCCAGACTGTGTGGCACATGCTGTAACTGCACCAAATTGATCTTGCCTGTGCCTTCGACCACAGTGCGCACGTCATTGCGCAGAATGCGTACGGGCGTTGCATGGGTCGTGTCCGTCATAAGTAAAACGCGTGATGTGGTGCTACCTACTTGGGTCAGTTGCCCGACAATGCCCATTTCGTCAATCACAGGCTGCCCTTCCAGCACCCCATCTATGGCACCTCGATTCACCACCACCTGATGGCTATATCGACTCGACCGGACCGATAAGACTTCTGCAATCAGGCGCTCTCTTTGTTGCCGGGAAGACGCGCCCAGTAAAGCACGCAATTGCTGGTTCTCTCGTAGCAAAAATTGATACTGTTGAAGCTGTTCACTTTGTAACAACTGCTTTTTTCGTAAGGCTTCATTTTCCTGAAACAACCGGTCACGAGTATCCAGGCTTTTCGCACCCAGTGAAAATACTTCATAGGGGACATTCGCCACGTAGAGCAGCGGGCTTACCAGCGTATTGAGACTGGTCCGAACCAAGGTACCGCCGGAGGTGTATCGATCACCAAGGATCAACAGTACGCTAAGCACAACTGCGACAGTAAGTCGCAGTTGTAGAGAAATGGTCCGTCCAAATAACAGGTTCATCAGTCGTAACTAAATACGTCACCACCGTGCATATCTATCATTTCCAGAGCTTTACCACCACCACGGGCAACACACGTCAATGGATCTTCTGCAACGACTACCGGGATCCCTGTTTCTTCCATCAACAGACGATCAAGGTCTTTCAGCAACGCTCCGCCACCTGTCAGCACCATACCATGCGCTGAAATATCTGAGGCCAGCTCTGGAGGAGATTGTTCCAGTGCAACCATCACGGCACTGACAATGCCCATGAGCGGCTCTTGCAGCGCTTCCAGAATTTCGTGTGAGTTCAATGTAAACGAACGCGGTACACCTTCAGCCAGGTTACGACCACGCACTTCAATCTCAACCGGCACCTCACTCTTAAACGCTGAACCAATTTCGTGTTTGATATGCTCAGCGGTCGCTTCACCAATCAGGCTACCAAAGTTACGACGTACATAGTTGATAATGGCTTCGTCAAACTTGTCACCGCCAATACGAACAGACGACGAATAAACCACACCATTCAAAGAGATGATTGCCACTTCTGTGGTGCCGCCACCGATGTCGACAACCATAGAACCCGTTGCCTCAGACACCGGCAGGCCAGCACCAATTGCCGCAGCCATCGGCTCCTCAATCAGATAGACTTCTCTGGCACCGGCCCCCATTGCAGATTCGCGAATGGCACGTTTTTCAACTTGTGTTGCGCCACAAGGCACACAAATCAAAACACGTGGGCTGGGACGCATAAAGTTATTGTTGTGCACCTGTTTGATAAAATGCTGCAGCATTTTTTCGGTGACGTAGAAGTCGGCTATCACGCCGTCTTTCATTGGTCTAATGGCCTTAATATTGCCCGGTGTCCGTCCCAACATTTGCTTTGCCGCCGTGCCCACAGAAGCAACGCTCTTTGGTCCACCAGCACGCTCCTGACGGATCGCCACAACAGAAGGCTCGTTCAACACGATCCCTTCTTCTTTCACATAAATCAGGGTATTGGCCGTACCTAAGTCGATCGACAGGTCGTTTGAAAATAGTCCACGTAGTTTTTTAAACATGAGGCTGGGTAACCTTTAAAGAATTCTTTTTGCAAACCATACAGTGGCTCAGGCCACTGCGTTGAAATATTTCACTCTGTGTCTGTAACACAGCTGCACAGGCATGAATAACGCCGCCTCATTGGCATAATTAAACAGCCTTAGCGTTCTCTTACTAATCTAAATCCAATGTAGTTGGCACGGAAATCCGGAGCCAGGGCCAAACGTGTAGATACACGTGCAAGGCTTGGCGCAAAGTTCCAGGCGCCGCCACGTACCGTTACATCGTCCTGCGAAGCACGCTTTTGCGTCCACTCCCAGACATTACCCACGGTATCATAGAGCCCATAAGCATTGGCAGAAAACTGACCGACCGGTGCAGGGCTTTTGTTTGACCATTCACTGCCACACCAACCACAGTTAGCCTGGTTGCGGCCTATTTCATTGCCCCAGGGGTATTCCGAGGTGGTATCACCGCGCGCGGCATATTCCCATTCAACTTCATTTGGCAAACGGTACTGCATCCCCTGATCGCCAGATAACCAGTTTGCGTAAGCTTTGGCATCTTCATATGAAACACACACGACCGGAAAGTCGTCTGCTTGCTCATACCCTGGCGAACGCCAGCTAAAGTCAATTTCCCAGACAGGTTCGCCATTTTTATAATGGGCACAACCCTTGCCTTTCTCAGCTTCAGTAACATACTGAGAGCTTTCAATAAAGCGTCGGAACTCGGCAACTGTAACTTCTTTGCTCTGCATGACATATGAATGACTGAGCACTTTTTCTACCACAGGGCGCTCATTCGCCAGACCATTGCCTGTCAGGTCGCCCATTTTGAAGCTGCCAGCAGGAATGATCACGGTTTCATTAATGACCCTGTCCGGATTCACGACTGTAACGGGTTGAGGTTGTGCTATCGCGACTGGTTGTGCTGGTTGAGTTTGCTCGCTTTTTGGTGTCGGTGCAGCAATCGACTCAGGCTTTTTTACCAGCCGGGCGTTTAGGGTCCGGGCTCGTCTCAAATTCAGGTTAGCCTTGTATGGCTCATATCCCAGTTTGCGTACCTCAATGTCATGCATACCTGCAGGCAGGTTCACCACAAGTTTCGTGGAACCATAGCTGACACCGTTAATAAAGACTTCGTCATCATACACATTAGAGCGTAAGGTCAGCTCTACTTCACGATTTTTGGGTGGCTGAGGTGCGATATTCGCCGTGATATCCGGGGACGCTGGCCGTGTTGCGACACTGACCACAGGCGTCGTTTTTGACAACTCATTTGAGAATGTCAGCTGTTCATCGCTGTACGTAGTCGGATAGCTGGCCTGATAACCCAGCGCCAGCGGCGAGCCGTATTCGCTACAGTAGCGATTATCCAGATTAAGCAAGCTACACAGACGACTATTATTGACGTCTCCGCGCATCGTCACACTCAGGTTAACACTATAATTACCCTGACCACTGAATGCACTGCCAACCACGTGGCTGCTTACTACCTGTACCTGAGCGCCTGCCAAATGGCGCTTTGGCTCTACCACGCGCTGTTCAGTCAAATTTGCAAAGATTTGGTCGATAAAATGCTTGGTTGCTTTTTGCAGTCCCAATTGCTGACCGCGTTGTTCGCATGCCGCTAAGGTTTCGGTGCGTTTACAATTGATGGTGTGATCCACCTCAAGCGTGCCTTCACGGCTAAACTCGTTACGTAAACGCTCTATTCTGGCGGTGCTCAGCTGGTCATTCAAGCCGGCAATAGTGTTCACAAGCGTATGCTTAGTAACACGGATTTGCTCTATGTCTTTGCGATGTGATGCAATCGCCGCCAACTGCATCACTATGTCTTCTTTGTTCTGTTTGTGCTCTGCAACTGCCTGCTGATATCTGCTCTGTGCCGCTGAGATATCCAGCGAGGGATCATCAATCAAACGCCGATAGATATCATTCATTGCATCAAGTGCCTGATTCTTTTCTTTATCCAGCTCCGCCGAACGCTGTCGCAACAGGTCGAGCTGTGCTTGTAAGCGCGTTTCTTCACTCAGATGCTTATCGAGTACCTGAGTATAGTTATCTAATTCAGCTTGCTTTTCAGTGCGCTCAGATTCAATGGCAGTCACAGTTGCAGTATCTTGCGCCGACACACTTAAAGATAAAAGGGTCGCAGAGACAAAAAGAGATAAAGGAGCAATTTGCATAAATTCCATTCCCAACAGCGGCAGTTGTTTGGTCTTTGTTATTTTTTATAATTTAGCGCTTAATGCTATGTACTTAAGAAGCAAAACACAAGCCTAGCACAATTAATATCTGAGTTTACAACTATTAGCCACTTCCTTACCAGTGTTCTACCAAGATTTTCATGAAATAATAGTGGCTATTCGATACGAAACGACACAGACTGAACCTCAGATGGACAAGCTTGATTTTCCTGAATCGCCATTACAACTGATCCGCGCACCAGAGCTCGATGCTGCGGGTGTTTCACTGCACGTCAAACGCGATGATCTACTCCATCCTACAATTCAGGGAAACAAGTGGCGTAAGCTCAAATATAACCTCAAGGCAATGAAGCAAGCACGACAATCAGCCTTACTCACTTTTGCCGGTCCCTTCTCCAATCACCTTTATGCCACAGCCATGGCCTGTAAGCAGTTTGGGATTCAGGGAAGTGCCATTATCCGGGGCCCACAACTAGATCAGAACAACCCGACCATCCGCTTCGCCAAAGCCTGTGGCATAACGCTGCATGCCGTTTCTCGCCAGGAATATAGATTACGTAATGACCCCGATTATCTCGCACAGTTGCAACACCGATTTCCAGATACTTTTATCGTTCCCGAAGGGGGCAGCAATCAATATGCCCTGCAAGGTTGTCAGGAACTGGCTCAAAGCCTGCCTGAAAGTCACTTTGTATGCTGCGCGGTCGGAAGCGGCGGCACATTAGCAGGAATGCTTGACGGGCTAAATGGCGACAGTCAGTTACTGGGGATCAGTGTGTTAAAAGGGGCTAAGTACCTAAATGATGAAGTACAGAGGTTAAACCCGCTTGCGGCACAGCGCACCAACTGGCAGATTTTGCATGACTATCATGATGGTGGTTACGGTAAATTTTCAGCCGCGCTGTGGCAATTTTGTCTGCGTATGCGCCTGCAACATGCACTACCGCTGGAACCGATTTACACCGGCAAGCTGATGTATGCCTTGTGGCAACTCATTGCGCAAGGGTATTTTCCGCGAGGCAGTCGCGTTATCGCTATCCACAGCGGCGGGCTGCAAGGTTTAGACGGCCTGCGCTACCGTAAACTCATCTAGCTCCAACTCACAGAGCAGGCATTACAGGCTTTGCTCAAGTTGTAACAAGGGCGCGCTAAAGTAGTAACCCTGCGCGCCATCCACACCCAGCTTTTTGATGCATTCAAATTCTTCTCTGGTTTCTACGCCCACTGCATATACCGGAACGCCGAGCTCTTTGGCCTGAGCAACAATTTGACGCACAACACTGCGCCGCTTCGCTGAGTGGTGCACCTCATGAATGAGCTCAAATGCCAGTTTTAACGCCGTCACTTGGCCAAACCGGCGCAGCGCCTCAAGTTTTAACGGCGCATTGACATGGTCCAGGACAAATCGACACCCTGCTTCCGACACGCCCGTCAGTACCTGACAACAATACTCTTCATGCTGGTAGAAGTCCTGAAGTGCCAGCTCAAAAGCAATGTCACTTGTCCGGCCTGAGATCACTACCTGTTCACGCAGCCAGTCTATAAACTCTACGTTGCTCCAGTTAAGGACATGCAGGTTAACACTCACAGAAAAACCTGCTGGCTCTTTCGCGAGCGCGTTAAGTGCATGACATAAAATGGTCTTGTCCAGCAGCATCAGATGCTCTGCACGGTGAATTTTGTGAATAAATTGCCCGGCGGACATCAACCCCAATGAGCGGTGACGCACCCTTAGCAACGCCTCGCTTTGGATCACGTCTTGCTGCGCAAAGCCAAACAACGGCTGAAAGAACAACATAAATCGCCCGGCTTTGATGTCATCCATAATCTCACTTTCTGCCCGACGTAAACTAGTGCTCAAAGTATGGTTTAGCGGCATGACATGAACATGTTGCCAGACGTTGCTTTGCGCGATACTCAGCGCTGAACGTACAACCTGATACACCATTGCCTGATCGGCGCCTTTGGTATAAAAACACACGCCACATTTCACTGCACTGCGTGACAGATCAGGGCGAAATGTGAGTAAGGCCTGGTACACCACTTCATGGATCCGCCTCGCCAGTGCATCAACATCTACTTTATCAACGGGGGCTAATGTCATCACCAATGCACCAGAGGATAAATACTTACAAGAACAGCGTTCGTACTTTGAGAAACAGCGAGCCAGCGTCACGCTAAAGTGACTTTGCGGATCCAGCTCTTCCGGTAATGTTTGACGCCACTTCAGCATCGCAAAAACGGACACTTTTCTGCTCGCCTCTACAGCTTTAGTCTGAACCTCTGGGGATAATTCGGACGTGATAGCCCGAGCTTGCGCGGCAGACAATTCTGCGCGGGACAGGCTGCGCATCCATCTCGAAAGTAAATAGCCTGCCACCAACATCAAACAGTTCATAAACAAAACGACAGGTAGGCAGTCTTGCAAAATAGGTGCGGGAGAGAGGTACAGCTCTGTATCAGCAAACTGAAATTTGACGCTTTCTGTCGCCCAAAGCCAGAGACTGGATATCTGTGCTTCGTCTGCAAACCCATAATGATGCACCAGCGTAGAAAACTCACCGACTCGACTTCCGCTCACGGAGGCGTCTAATTGCGCGAAGTGGCTTTGTAACTGGCCCGCTTGCTGAACTATCTGTGCATGGGTAAATTGCCAAAGCGCGCCGTTGACCAGTAACCAGACAACCACAATCACCGCGCGTACACCCCACCCGGTAAAGACTTCTTTGTCAGCTTTTAATAATCGACGCATGCTGCTACACAAGCCAGTAAACCCTGTATCAAGTTTTGTTCAAGACAGGCTAAAACTCAAGTTGCCTGGAGTAGATTCCTCCGCGGGCGAATAAACTCTGCCAGACCCGCGTTATAGCAATCATGTCTTAATCCATTAACCTACGCTTCAAGGCCCGACTCCTGCTGACTCCCCCCCACTCCCCCCTCTGCTATCTCTTTGCCCCTAACACACCTCAGTTACACTTCAGTGGCCGTGAGCTTCACAATAAAACTACATTGTAGTAATAATAACTTGCAGGGAATTACTATTTTGTAGTAAAAATAAGAAAAATAAATTTTAAGGGCTTCCCGTTATGTCTGAAAAAGATAAATTCTTAGGTGAATTTGAGCAAATGACGATGCTTGCATTACTACAGCTTGATAATGAAGCGTATGGTGCAGCGATTAGACAACTATTGGCAGAACAAGTGAATCGCAATGTCGCCATTGGCGCACTTTATTCAACACTAGAGCGATTAGAGCGTAAAGGTATGGTGGAATCACGGCTGGGTGAAGCCACCGCGCAGCGAGGTGGACGAGCAAAACGCTATTTCAAAGTAACAGCACAAGGCCACAGTGCACTTAAACGTGCCAGACAGGCCATGGACACTTTATGGCAAGGACTCTCTGTTCGACATTCTTTAAGCCAGGAGGGATAACTATGAGCCTCTACTCTGACAAAGAATCAGATGCCAAACCGCCAGTATTGGCAAATAAAGTCCTCTCTATATTGCTTCCTAATCGACTGCTAGAAAGCGTTCTGGGTGACCTTGAAGAAGAGTTTAATATACTGGCAAAGCAGAATATTAAACGCGCAAATCAGTGGTACTGGCAACAGACTCGTGAAACAAGCATGATTTATCTAAAGAACAAATTGGCTTCAGTTGAAATGTTGGGGCGATTGAACTTTTACTTACCACTTATCATGTTCATTATGACGGCAGGTTTAATTGTTTTGCTGTCCATATTGAGCGACCCCACCTCTATTTCCGACACGTTTTGGGATGAACTGTTACAAGGGAAAATTCATATGGCACTATTTAGTGCACACTTTTGGCACAACTTTTGGGACATTTTAGCGCTGGCAGAATGGGGAATGTTTATACACTTCGAGTCTTTCATCATCTCATTCTTCAGTATCGCAATGCTCATCCATTTATATAAAGAACAACAAGCTTCCATCATAAAACTCGCTTTGTGTGGTTATTCACTTGCTTTCATTCCTTACATATGGGGCATTATGCATATCGCAAATTATCACTTTGAAGCAAATCAAATAGGACCCATTGTTGCAACGGGTGTGCTTTGCCTTTTATATCTGCTGCCCCCAGTAAGCTACATTATCCATCGCAAATTAAAGCAGCTACAAGCAGAACATTTTGAATTTCATCAATAAAATAGAACTATAGGGAGAAGTTATGGCTCGCGTGAAATACACTCTGCTACTGCCTTTGATTGTCTGTAGCTTTGCAAGCATAAGTAGTGAAGTACAGTTAAAGTCAGTAAATAAAACGGCACCCACAGCCAGCGCTGAGGAAGCAATCATACAACACTGGAGACAACCTGACATAAATCGTGAGTTTTGGGATATCTCGGTACTGCCACAGGCGTTCATTGATGTTAAGCCTGCCCCCAGAAACGATGGCTTAGCCGTTGGTGAGCTGGGCATTGATGGCGGTAAAAAAGCCACTATTCTTGCACTGGCTGATGAACTTGCCAAAGGACAGCACGGTAATTATGACAGCCTCTTAATTCACCACAAAGGCAAGCTGGTATTTGAGTCATATTACCTAAGAGGGCGCGTAGATTTATCTCACCCCCAGTCATCCGTTACCAAAGCTTACACGGGCATGTTGCTTGGTCGTGCCATTCAACTGGGTTACCTCAGCATGGATGACTTAGACAAACCCGTGGCAGGTTTTCTGAACAAACTGGACGCTGCAAAATTTGTTGATGGTGCAAGTCATATTACATTACACCAGGCTTTAACCATGACAACAGGTCTTAGGATCAGCGATGCAACCCGTAAGTCTTTGCTGGAACGTCCTGAATTAGTCCCAGGTCAACAGGAAATTCAATTTCTTTTCGAACACAGCGCACCCATAACACCCGAGTCAAAAGGCTTTTATTACGATATTGGTCCTCAACTGATTATGCAGGTACTTGCGGCTGTAGTCCCCGGCAATATTGAAACATTCATTAAGACAGAATTATTGGGGCAATTAAACATCACAAATTTTGCCTGGAAAACTGCACCGAGCGGCTTACCTGAGTCAATATGGCGGTCGAGCTTAACATCTAGAGACATGATCAAAATGGGCATACTCGCTGCAAATAAGGGCAAATGGAAAGGCAAGCAAATAATTAATCGTGATTTTATGACCAGATCCACCAGTAAACTTATCACCACGGGAGATGATGAGATTTTCGGAGATGGCAAAGACGTCTCTAACCAGGGCTATGGCTATTATTGGTGGAGTTCAGATCTTCAATACAAAGATAAAAAATATTCGAGTGTCTCTGCACAAGGCGGGGGTGGCATATACATCATTTTAATAGAAGAATTAGATCTAATTATTGCCATAACGGCGCATCACGTGGACCATGCCACACAGCAAATTGTCGCTGAACAGATTTTACCTGCATTTATCGAATAGCATCACAGATAACGGATCATTGATTTTCCAATAAACCAAAAAGCCGCTAGTAAGCGGCTTTTTGGTTGTTTTTCAACACTGATATTTCAGTCTTTGATTAGAATGGAATATCATCATCAAAGTCAATAGGTGGCTCCATTGGGTTGCTGGCGCTGCCACTTGCATTACTGCTGGCATTGCCACCTGCGTTACCACCTGCACTACCTTGCTGAGGCGCAAAGCCACCTTGCGCAGGTGCATTATGCTGCGGTTGCTGTCCCATTGACTGACCACCGCCAAAACCACCGCCTTGCTGTTGGTTATGCTGAGGCTGTTGAGGTTGTTGAGACTGCTGAGGCGCGAATCCACCTTGTTGCTGTTGTCCGTACTGAGACTGACCGCCCTGATTCGCATTATTGCCGTAGTTGGACTGACCATAGTTTTGGCCGCCCTGTTGACCGCCCTGGTACTGGCCACCACCTTGTTCACCACGGCCACCCAGCATTTGCATCTGGCCACCCATATCAACAACGATCTCTGTGGTGTAACGTTCCTGGCCACCTTGATCAGTCCACTTACGCGTCTGTAAGCGACCTTCAATATAGACTTGTGAACCTTTACGCAGGTACTCGCCTGCTACCTCTGCCAGCTTACCGAATAGCACAACACGATGCCATTCAGTGCGCTCTTGCATCTGACCTGTGTTTTTGTCTTTCCAACTGTCGGTCGTTGCAATACTGATGTTCGCTACGCCGTTTCCGTTAGGCATATAACGTACTTCAGGATCTTGGCCTAAATTACCAACCAAAATAACTTTGTTTACACCGCGTGCCATGGCACCCTCTCCTCACACTATTGCAAGCTAGCGCAAGCCCAGGGCTTGCTTTGCTTGGTTTAAATCAAATTCTTTATCGTTTACCTTTAAGTAGGTACGATTTTCTTCACTGACAACGGTCGCTTCGATGACCCCGGGTAATGCGACCAGCTGATCCGCCAAAGCATCGGCTTTTTCAGGCTCATCAACCTCAGTAACAAAACTGAGTGTTTTACTTCGCACCGGGATTTGCATACGCCACGCAATAAATAGCCATATTACCCCAATTGCCGCAGCCGCAGCAAACACAGTTTGAGGATTAAAATGCTGGGCCAGGTAGCCGCCCATTACACCACCCGCAAATGCGCCAAAAAACTGCGAGGAGGAAAAGACCCCCATCGCCGAGCCTTTTTGAGTGGCAGGTGCAATGCGCGATACCAACGCAGGCATCGTTGCTTCCAGAAAGTTAAAAGCAATAAAATAAACAGTCATTGCTACTGCAATGCCGATCAACGAGTTTGCCGCGGGGATCAACGCCAGCGTGCTCAGCACCAGCAGCGCAATCGACGCTAAAAATACCTGCTTCTCTTTTTGTTTGCGGATCGCCACTATCATCAGCGGGGCCATCAAAACAAACGCGAGTAATAAGACCGGAATATACAATTGCCAGTGATCTTGCGCGGCTAAGCCGTCGGCAATAAGCTGGCCCGGAAGCGCAACAAACAAGGTGGTCAATGTTAAGTGTAGCAGCAACACCCCAAGGTCCAGTCTGACCAGCTGCGGATGGCGCACCAGTTTACGAATATCCGCCATGCTGGCAACGGTATCTCCTTTTGGCGCGCGATTTACAGCGCCTGGCACAATAAACAGCACGATCCCGATCCCCAATAATGCCAACGCGGCGGTGAGCCAGAAGATCCCCGCAATGCCAAACGCTGCGGCAACCATTGGGCCTAAAAGCATTGCCACAGCAAAGCTCATGCCGATACACATGCCAATCACAGCCATGACTTTAGGCCTTTGCTCATCGCGACTCAGATCTGAAGCCAGAGCCAGCAAAGCACTTGCAATGGCACCCATCCCTTGCAGAGCCCGGCCAGCCGTTACCCAATAAATTGACTCAGCCAGTGCCGCAATCACAGATCCGATGGCAAACATGATTAAACCGGCAACAATTATAGGTTTACGGCCAAATTTATCAGACAGCCAGCCCATAGGTATTTGCAGCAGCGCCTGTGTCAGCCCGTAAGCACCGATTGCCAGACCAATCCACAGTGGCGACACATCCGTGAGCGACTGACCGTAGATTGCCAGCACAGGCATCAACATAAACAGCCCCAGCATCCGAAAGGCAAAGACACTTGCCAGTGAAATGGCTGCACGTTTTTCAAGAGAGTTAAGTGATTGTTTCGACATGACACTTATTTGGCTAAGACAAAAACAGGCGCTAGTCTAGCAAAAAAGTGACCAAGTGTTGACGACCAGATCAGATTTTAGTGAGAAAAGCCGGTGTTTAATCTAATCCATACTTTGCCAGGATCCCCGTTAGCCGACCTGAATGCTGTAATCGTTCAAATGCGCTTGCCAGCTGCCGTAAGTCCTGAGCTGAGACAGACTGCCTGCTCAGCGCATAATAGACGGGCTCACGGTTAACCACCAGCGAACTCATCGTGATGTGGGCAAAGTCGGGGTTATGTTGCGACTGATACAGCACATTGAATTTCTCTTCCAGAAAGCCTGCGATCCTGCCATGTTTAAGCAAGCTAAGTTTACGTTGATTATCGGCCACATAAATAAAGCGTTGCGACTCAGCTTTTGTCTGCTCTCGCAACAGTAACTCGTTAAATACATGACCATAAAATGCCCCCTTCTGAATGGCAACGGGCACCGGGAGCTTAAACAGATCAGACAGTGTTTGCACTGGATAAGGGCGCAACTGGTTCATTGCAAATACGATGGTTTCCATTCTTTGCGGGCCAATAAAATAGGCAAACTGCTCCCGCTCAGCTGTGCGACTGACACTGAGCACCATATCAAGCTCGCCTTCAGCCAGCATTTTCAGTGCCCGGCCCCAGGGCACATTAATAAACTGATAACCGCAGCCAGCCTCATCAAGCAGTGCTTTAGCAAAATCCACATCGAGACCATGCCACTTCGACTTAGTGTCTAAACGCGATTGTGCAGCGTAATTTTCAAACCGGACAATCAGCTCACACCCGACCGCGAGCGGCGTAAACAGCACCCAGATTAAAGCGAACCAGTACAAATGTGATCCCCGCTTTCAAGGTTTATCGTAAGTTTAGCCAAGATAGCTTAATTTTACAGGCTGGATAGGGTACTCTTGGACTCTGAGAAAAACACTGTAAGTTTGTACAGCAAATAAGGCCACCATGGATAAAATAGAAGTTAGAGGTGCACGCACGCACAACCTCAAAGACATCTCTCTTACAATACCGCGCGACAAGCTCATCGTGATCACAGGCCTGTCGGGTTCTGGCAAATCATCATTGGCATTCGATACCTTGTATGCTGAAGGGCAACGCCGTTATGTCGAATCCCTGTCGGCTTACGCCAGACAATTCTTGTCACTGATGGAAAAACCCGATGTCGATCACATCGAGGGACTGTCGCCGGCCATTTCCATTGAGCAGAAGTCAACTTCTCACAATCCCCGTTCAACCGTAGGTACCATCACTGAAATTTATGATTACCTGCGCTTGTTGTTCGCACGTGTTGGTGAACCTCGCTGCCCAACTCATGACCTGCCGCTGAAAGCACAGACCATCAGTCAAATGGTGGATACCGTCCTGGGTCACCCTGAAGGCAGCAAATTAATGCTGCTGGCCCCGGTGGTCAAAAATCGTAAAGGGGAGCATGTTAAACTCCTTGAACAACTTGCCAGCCAGGGCTTTATTCGTGCCCGCATTGATGGTGAAGTATGCGACTTATCCGATCCTCCGACCCTGGAACTACATAAAAAGCACACCATCGAGGTGGTCGTTGACCGCTTCAAGGTCAAAGAGGGGCTGGAACAAAGGTTGGCCGAGTCCTTTGAAACCGCACTGGAACTGGCGGATGGCATTGCCGTAGTGGCAGCCATGGACGACAGCCTGGATGAAGAACTGGTGTTTTCCGCCAACTTTGCCTGCCCGACGTGTGGCTATGCCATGACCGAGCTGGAGCCGCGTTTGTTCTCGTTCAATAACCCTGCCGGAGCCTGTCAAAGCTGTGACGGACTGGGTGTCAGACAGTTCTTTGACCCCAGCCGGGTAGTACAAAACCCTGAGCTGAGTCTGTCCGGCGGTGCCATTAAAGGCTGGGATAAACGCAGCTTTTACTATTATCAGATGCTCAGCTCCGTCGCTGAGCACTATGACTTTGACCTCGAAACGCCGTTTCAGGACTTACCCGGCGATGCTCAAAAGGTGGTGCTCGAAGGCTCGGGACGCACCAAGATAGCCTTCAATTACCGCAATGACCGCGGCGATTTAATCACCCGTAACCATGAGTTTGAAGGCGTATTAAACAATATGAATCGCCGTTACCGGGAAACGGAATCGGCCTCTGTCCGCGAAGAACTGGCTAAGTACCAAACCAGTCAAGCCTGTCCAAAGTGTAATGGCTCCCGATTGAGAGAAGAAGCTCGTCACGTCTTTATTGGTGCCACCAATCTACCGACGGTCACGACCATGAGTATTGGTGAAGCCTGTGACTTTTTTGACGCACTGACCCTCAGTGGCCAAAAGGCCAAGATCGCAGAAAAGGTACTCAAAGAGATCCGTGACCGTCTGTCCTTTTTGATCAATGTCGGTCTGAACTACCTGTCACTGGAACGCAGTGCCGATACGCTCTCAGGTGGTGAAGCCCAAAGGATCCGACTGGCAAGCCAGATAGGTGCAGGCCTGGTGGGCGTCATGTACGTACTTGACGAGCCGTCGATAGGACTACACCAAAGAGACAATGATCGATTGCTGAGCACGCTTACCCACCTGCGCGACCTGGGTAATACCGTCATTGTGGTTGAACATGATGAAGATGCCATTCGTGCTGCCGACCACATTATCGATATCGGCCCTGGTGCCGGTGTGCACGGTGGTTATGTGGTTGCAGAGGGCAGCCGCGAAGACATCATGGCAAACCCGAAATCACTGACAGGCCAATATCTCAGTGGTCAACAAGCCATTGCCGTACCAGCTGAGCGCCATCAGACTGGTGAGCAATGGCTGGCACTTAATGGTGCCAGCGGGAATAACCTCAAAAACGTGAACCTCAGGATCCCATTTGGCCTGATGACCTGTGTTACCGGCGTGTCAGGCTCTGGCAAGTCCACCCTGATCAACGATACCCTGTTCAAACTGGCGCACAGAGAACTTAACGGGGCGACGGTTGCTGAACCCTCGCCTTATCAGTCCATCGAAGGCCTGGCGCATTTCGACAAGGTGATCGACATAGATCAAAGCCCGATCGGACGCACACCACGCTCAAACCCGGCG
The DNA here is from genome assembly GCF_000238295.3 of Pseudoalteromonas rubra. Taxonomy (NCBI): domain Bacteria; kingdom Pseudomonadati; phylum Pseudomonadota; class Gammaproteobacteria; order Alteromonadales; family Pseudoalteromonadaceae; genus Pseudoalteromonas; species Pseudoalteromonas rubra. The sequence goes on along the minus strand of NZ_AHCD03000020.1, from coordinate 34,978 downwards.
ACCTATACCGGGATCTTTACCGCGATCCGGGAGCTATTCGCAGGCACTCAGGAAGCCCGTTCGCGGGGTTACAAGGTTGGTCGCTTTAGCTTCAATGTGAAAGGTGGTCGCTGTGAAGCTTGTCAGGGCGATGGTGTGATCAAAGTCGAGATGCACTTTTTACCCGATGTCTATGTGCCCTGTGATGTCTGTACAGGCAAACGCTACAACCGGGAAACCTTAGAAGTCCTGTATAAAGGCAAGAACATCCATGAGGTGTTGGAAATGACAGTAGAAGATGCCCGTGAGTTCTTTGATAAGATCCCGGCCATCAAACGTAAATTACAAACATTGATGGATGTGGGACTGTCCTATATTCGACTCGGCCAAGCGGCAACCACGCTATCTGGCGGTGAGGCACAACGGGTCAAACTTGCCCGTGAGCTGTCCAAACGAGATACAGGTAAAACCCTGTATATCCTTGACGAACCGACCACAGGTCTGCACTTCCACGATATTCAGCAGCTGCTGGTCGTACTGCACCGTTTACGTGACCATGGTAATACAGTGGTGGTGATAGAACACAACCTGGATGTCATTAAAACAGCTGACTGGATCGTCGATCTTGGCCCGGAAGGCGGTGCTGGCGGTGGTCAGATCCTGGTTGCAGGCACTCCGGAAGAAGTTGCTGAGTGTGCAGCTTCTCACACTGGTCGATACCTCAAGCCTATGCTATAACGGAGCGAGCAAGGGGGAGCCATGCTCCCCACTCACTTTCACGGTCAGGGAATGGAATAATAACAATGAAACTGACACTTCCCAGCGCAATACAACCCGTTGTAGGCCCTTTTTCAGCACTGCAAAAAAAATGGCTGGTATTCTGGCACACCTTGAATGTGGCACAACGCTGCTACTTTTCAGCAACCGTGCTGTGTTTGCTTGCCATCTTCAATGAACTGCCAGAAGACAGTTCACTTTATCTGGGGGCTTCAGTCCTCGCACTGATAGCCATGACCAGAGAGTTCTGGCCGAGGTTTATCCACCTATGGGAAAGCCTGCCAGGCAAAGCCGTGATTTTGCTGTTTTACGCATTCATTGCCAACTATGCACTGGCCCAGGCGGCAGGGATGGTGAATGACATCACGGGTGTGAATGCAGATCACCTGCCCTACTCACACAACTTTAGCATGCTGTTATCCGTCCCGACCTGGTTCGTGACCACCAGCATTTTACTGTTGATCCTGTTGCAACTTATTCAACCAGTTTATTTATTCGTACTTATGTTGCTGCGCCCTTTTGGGCTCCATAAATGGTGGCATAGCCCAGACTACCAATATCCTGTCACCACCGGGCTCGTGCGCTTTTTCTTTGGCTTATTTTTACTCTATCAAATGGCGGTGTTTATTTCGTCAACGGGCATGTCTCGTGGCGTGAATAGCTTTTTACGCCATATCGTAGAAGGCTTTACCGGTCAGTCAATCCAGGTCAATATTGCCATGCAAGATGACGCCGACAATGCGCTTAAACACACCACAATTGACGCCATAGCAGGCTCAGCAGTCAATGACACAGAACAAGCAAAATTGGCAGAGCAACAGGCGGAGCTGAACGAACTCAAAGTCCAGTTGTCAGCATTTGAAAAGAATGCCGACAAGTATGAACGCCATCTGCAAAACGCGCTGACTTACTTTATCTACGAGTATGAATCAGACAGCCGTTCCCGGTGTGATATTACACCAGGCACGCGGATCATCGAGTTAAACGACTACGAACTGCTGGAAATTACTAAAATTGAGGGCGATCCTGCCCGCTATGAATTTGTTGTTAAGCCTTGTATTTCAGCGGCCATCGGCCATCAGTTCCGAAGCAACTAAGCGAATATCCGGCCGGGCGCGCTATAACGCATACTTGCCTAGCGCAGCCTGCTCTTCATCACTGAGTGGTTGAGATGTTTTACCCGCAAAGTCATAACGCACCATCACGGTGCGCCCTTCGGCACAGCATTCATCATGCTGCCAGGCCTGCTGTAGGATCACAAAGGAGCTGTTACCAACCTTTTCAATCGCCGTTTTGATTTCGACAGGCTGGCCATAAAACAGCTCTCCTTTGAAGGTTACTTCTACCTTGGCAACAATTAGCTTCCATTGATGTGGATTAAGATCCGGTGTAAAAATTTTGAAAATAGGTATGCGCGCCGCTTCAAACCATACCGGGAGTACGGTATTGTTGATGTGTCCGAGGACATCCGTTTCACTGAAACGCGGCATAATAGTTTCTGACAACATAATAATTCTAACCAATTTTGGATATCAACATGACTGATTTTATTCGCATTTATGAGAATGCACTGAGTCCTGAGTTTTGCCAGCAGTTTATTCAGACCTTTGATAACAGCCCTCATCTGGCACAGGGGACCACCTCAGGAGGCGTCGACCTCAGTAAGAAAATCAGTCAGGATCTGTATTTAAATCAATACCCGGATTATGCTCAGCAATTAACACATATTCAACAAACCACGTCGAAATACCTGTTCGATTATATTGAAGAGCACTTTTTCATGATGATTGGGGCCTTCGGGCTCAGTGTGTATCATCCAAAGACTGGCCAGCCCGTCAATTTAACCGTTGATAACTTTGAGGAAGTAGGTAAACCTCAGCTCCCGATATTAACCCAACAACTGTTTCGTTTAGGGTCTATCCAGGCACAACGCTACCCGACTAATGAGGGCGGTTATCCCTACTGGCACAGTGAAGTTTATCCTCAATTGCAGCACAACGAAGCACTCCACCGGGTATTGTTATTTATGTTTTATCTCAATGATGTGGAAGAAGGCGGCGAAACCGAGTTTCATTATCAAGACAAATGCATCAAGCCAAAACAGGGCTCAATGGTGATTGCACCAGCCTACTTTACACATACACACCGGGGCAACATGCCGCGTTCCAATGACAAATATATTCTCACATCCTGGGTCTTATTTAATCGGGCGGAGCAACTATATGGCGCCCCCCCTCAGCAAGCCACGAGCTAACGGCGACGACGAATAAAATCCTGCCAGTCCAGTAACAGGGCTTCGAAATCTTCGAAGCCACATCCTGCGCTCAGGCCATGCTCTTCCAAAGCGAGCGCATCATCACTGAACGCAGACAACGCATCGGTTTGCTCGTGATATAAGTCATGGGCTTCAAACAGCGCTTCCTGATGGGTGACTATCAGGCGTACCTCACGTCCTTCCAGGCAACACTCATCCCGGGTTGCTTTAATTTCTTTCAGGCGAGCCAGCAAGGCCGGCACTGCGTCGTGCGCAAGCTCATCATTTAACCAGCGTCCAACCAGCTCATGTTCCGCTGACATTTTGACACGAAATCCGGCTATCGGATCGCGAATAAACTGATACTCCATAGTCACTTCAAAGTTATCTAATACAACGCTGTTAGTATACCTGAACCACACGACGCTGCATTGTTTAGTGCCGATAAACCCGTATAATACCGCTCTCCATTGCCAATAACTCCCTTCACAACCAACGAGTAAACCGTGACTTTCATTGATATCCTGTTTCCATTGATTTTCGTCGTCAGCTGTGGATTTGTGGCGGCGCGGATCCGATTTATCTCGGCCGCACAATTGGATGGGATCCGCGTCTATATTTTTAATCTCGCCATCCCTATGCTGCTTTTCTTGAGTATGTATCGCGCCGACTTGTCACAGGTTACCTCTGCAAAGTTACTGCTGGCGTTTTATCTGCCCGTCATTGCGCTTTACTGCCTGGTACTACTCGTGATGCGGCAACGTTTTAACCTCGCGACCGAAGAAGCCGCATTAAGCGCGTTAAACGGTACCTACTCGAATACGGTGGTGGTCGGTCTGCCTGTCATTCTGGCAGCGCTGGGTGAACAGGCTGCGGCCATGGTATTTATGATCATCCCACTGCACAGTGCCGTGTTATTTTCTCTTACTTTCATTTTGGCCGGAAAAGGGAAAGGCGGCATTGACTGGCTCAAGCCACTGTTTTTGAATCCTGTTGTACTGAGTATCAGCCTCGGACTGCTCGCCAATTTGCTGCCAGTGACTATCCCGGCTTTGCTGCTGTCAGGGATGGACTGGTTTGCCCAACCAGCCATTGCAGGTGCACTGTTTGTGTTGGGTGCCAGCCTGGTTCAGTACGGATTTCGCTCGGTGTGGTATCCGGCACTCATGGTCAGCATCGTCAAACTGCTGATACTGCCACTGTGCGTTTATCTGACAGCAACACTTTTGGCACTAGAGCCATTACAGCGCCAGGTCGTCACGCTGATGAGTGCCGCGCCACTGGGTGTCAACGCGTACCTGGTTGCCCGCCAGCTATCCGTTCAACAAGCAGTCAGTGCTGGCGGCGTTGTGCTATCTACCCTGCTAAGTGTGATCTCACTCAGCCTTTGGCTAGCTGTTTTATCAATCTGATGAGCGATACTTAGCCGCATCAATGATCGACCACAAGTGGAAAATGGCTGCCACTACCGCAGGCACTACCAGCCACCATAGTGCATATCCACCAACACAGACGACTGCGAAGATAAGCGCTGCAAGTAAACGTCCCTGCACTAATTGTCCTAAACCTGGAAAAAAGACATTACATATTGCGGCAATTACATTGCCTCCTGAACCCTGTCCTGCCATAAAGACCTCTCTTTTTTAGTTTTAACTACGCATTTGTATGGTGACGCGCAGACAATTCAATCGTATGATTTAACTGTTACATGTTTTGTGCCAAAATTACAAACGCTTAAAAATCAATAAAATAAAAAAATCACGCGACGCTCACAGCTATTAGCATAGCTTAATTGACTAACTTTTAGTGAATTAAGTCACTTTTTATATGAACCGCTGTTTGTTGCGCGCACTCAATGGGAACCTGTCATGCTAAATCGTATCACGCAACCACTCAGCCGACTGGTTGAACGATATTTACCCGACCCCTATATCTTCGTTTGCCTGCTGACCCTGCTGGTGCTCGCCCTTGCCAGCGTATTTACACCTACGACCCCACTGGAAGCCATCACCATCTGGGGGCAAGGGTTTTGGAACCTGCTGCAATTTGCCATGCAGATGCTGCTCATTTTAGTGTGTGGATATATGTTAGCCAGTACACAACCCTGTATCACTGCGCTGAACAAACTGGCCACGTTCGCTCGTTCACCTGCACAGGCTATTATGCTGGTCACCTTAGTTGCAATGCTGGCAAGCTGGTTAAACTGGGGCTTTGGTCTGGTGGTGGGCGCCTTATTTGCTAAAGCGCTCGCTCGTCAGATCGCCGTAGATTATCGCTTATTGGTGGCCAGTGCCTACTCCGGATTTATCGTCTGGCATGGCGGGCTGGCCGGTTCCGTGCCACTTACCATCGCCACGCCTGGCCATTTTGCCGAAGCTCAGATAGGTGTCCTGGGCACCAGCCAAACGCTGTTCGCCCCATTCAACCTGCTTATCCTGGGTGTATTATTGGTGAGCATGCCTCTACTTAATCGCTTTATGCTCCCACCAGCACAGTCTCAGGTCGTAGTCGACCCCAGCAAACTGGCACAACCGGAGCCACCCAGCCCACCCGCCTCAATGACTCCGGCAGAGCGTATTGAACACAGCGCTTTGATCGGTACGACAATAGGCCTGCTCGGGTGTGGTTACCTGTTTTATTATTTTTTGGCAGCCGGAGGTACGCTCAACCTCAATAGTGTCATTGCATTATTCCTGTTTCTGGCGATCTTGTTACATCGCACCCCTGCTAACCTGCTAAACAGCTTACAAGAGGCGATTAGGGGAGGTGCGGGTATTGTGATCCAGTTTCCTTTCTATGCAGGGATCATGGCTGTGATGGTCAAAACCGGGCTCGCACAGCAGATTTCGGGTGGCTTTGTCGAGATCAGTACCAGCACAACACTGCCCTTATGGAGCTTTCTCAGTGCCGGACTGGTGAACATTTTTGTTCCTTCAGGAGGTGGGCAATGGGCTGTGCAGGCACCTATTGTGATCCCCGCGGCACAAGCGCTTGGGACCGACATTGCTCGTGTTGCTATGGCCGTTGCCTGGGGCGATGCCTGGACCAACCTTATTCAACCCTTCTGGGCACTGCCAGTACTGGCCATTGCAGGCTTAAAAGCCAAAGATATTATGGGGTTTTGTTTGATTCAATTGCTGGTCAGTGGCGTGGTGATTGCACTATTACTGACCCTGGCCTAACCCGTCATGTATGCCGGTCAGCAACCTGACCGGCTAAAGATTAATTGGACAATACTTTAAGGGGCAGACTCAGCAATACGCTATCCGCGTCAGCAAAGTGCCACATCACGCCAATTAAGCCCACGCAGACAACAACATACAGCGCCGTTGAGACGATCTGACCATAGCGATCTAGCGGGATGAGATGAGCCTGATGACGGCCCCGCCACTCCAGCAAAATATCGAGTGTGCCTATCACCAGGAAGAAAACCAGCAGCATCAAACCAAAGGTATAACTGATCACCGCACCCAGCAAAATCCCAGCCAGACAGATCAACAGGCCAACCCAGGAACGCATAGAAAAACTGATACTCTTCAGTACATGTCCCCCATCGAGCGGTAAAATGGGCAACATATTAAAAAGGTTAAGCAATGCACTCAGCACCGCCACACCAGCGAATATCTCCAGCTCAGTAACATAATACAGAACCACTGCTACCAGCGAGGCAAGTAAGCCAAAAGCAGGCCCCATCAGGGAAATAATGACATTTTGCCAACGGGTAGTCAGTTTGTCTTCACTAACAGCTAACCCCCCTACAAACGGAATAAGGTAAATCCCTTTGGTTTTCAATCCAAAGTAGCGCATAGCCCGAATATGGCCGTACTCATGGATCACCAAACACGCCAATAACATCACCGCAAACTGCCAGGAAAACAGCCAGGCATACCCAGCCAATGAGGCCCCTGCCAGTGCTGCTTTAACCACATTGGCACTCTTTAGCAACTTAAACCCCAAAGCCGCCAGCCCAAGCCAGCTTCCTTTATTGTCATTATGCTGGATTGGCACCTCGAGCCATTGCCAGGGTTCGTCGTTGATTGCCACCGCCAGCAACCCCTCGGCTAGTCGGCTGCGATCCAGTTGAAGTGTGTGTCCAGCAACATTGACCTGGACAAATTGTGCGTCGATGGGTTCATGTGCCAGTCGCTGTTGATCCTGATAAACCTGAAGGATCTCCTGGCGATCCACTAGTACAGACATCCGATAGCCTGCTAAGGGAAACTCAATGCGGGTCATGTTGACTCGTCGTTAAAACATACAGTGTGCCCATTATACGCACTTTTTATCGACAAGTACCTAGCCCTGTAAGTCTGTCCAGGCACTCAACAACGCAATTATTTTCTCCCAGCTTCACCGCTGTCATGTGCGTTCTATATCCCATGTACTAAACTGACAATTAAGTTCCAAACTAAGGATAGCGTCATGCAACATCAGGCTAAACACATTCTTGTCGTTGACGATTCACAGGCGATTTTGATAGTTATGAAAGCCATACTGGCTGAGCTGGAAGTAGACTATGTGACCACCGTAGACAGTGCACCCCAAGCACTTGAGCTGGTTCGGCAAACCCCTATGCACTATGATGCGGTTTTTACCGATCTCAACATGCCTGACATGGATGGTATGGAACTGATCCGCAAGCTCGGCGAACTGAGATATCCCGGCGGGATTGTCATTATCTCTGAGATGGAAACCCGGGTGATGGATCTGGCTGCGAACCTGGCAAGACAACATAATACCCACCTGATAGGCAACATCTCTAAACCTGTGCAACTCAATGATGTAGACAGACTGCTTAAGAAGCTGGATAGTTTTATTGGTAACGATGAGTCTGAAGAGTCTTGTGTCACAGAAGATCAACTGCTGTATGCGATCAGTAATAACGAAATCACGCCTTTTTATCAGCCCAAAGTCCATCGTGGCAGCAAGAAGATCAAAAGTGTCGAAGTGTTAGCGCGCATTGTTTCTCAGCAGTATGGTGAAACCCTTCTCCCTCATCGGTTTATTGGGGTGGCTCAGGATCTGGACTTGATTAATCTGGTGACTTTTCAATTATTTGAGAAAGCCACTAAAGAGTTCCAAAAACTCAGAGCCGAACTCAATTACCCCTTTAAACTCGCTTTTAACTTGTCACCTGTGCAACTCAATGACAGTGGCTGTCCGGACAAGCTTGCTCTGATCCTCGAACTCAACCGTCTGGAACCCAAGGAAGTGATCATAGAGATCACCGAAAACCAGCCCATTGTCAGCAGCTTGCAACTGGAAACCATCAACAGGTTAAGGTTAAGAGGCTTCGACCTCTCACTGGATGACTTCGGAACCGGGTTTACTAACCTGCAGCAGTTAAAAAGCTTGCCCTTTACCGAAATCAAACTGGACCGCTCACTCATCACCTATATAGAGTGTGACCGTTTTTCTCAGGTACTGGTCGACAGCCTGATTGATATTGCACAAAATCAACAAATGGACATTGTTGCTGAAGGCATCGAGCGCATTGAAGAATTACAATATCTGGAAAAATATAAATACAGCTTGCTGATGCAAGGCTATCTGATCAGTCGGCCTAAAGCCTTACCCGAGTTTATTCGCTGGATCCACTCATGGCAGAGAATGATAAATTCAAACCCTTAGGAGATTGTGAGTTAGTCTCAGGTGTGGATGAGAAGCGTACAGTATATGTTATAGTATACGTCTAATTTACCCACAATAGGCGCAAACTATGAAGTTAAAATCGGTCGCTTTACTGCTGTTGTCTGCATTGAGTACATCACTCAGTGCTGCTCCAATCAACAAGCAGAATATTCAATTTATTGGCCCTCTGGGCCAGGCCAGCACAATTAAGCCCTATAATACGGCACATCAACAAACCATAATCGCTAACCTGGTCCCGAGCTTGTCGGGTTCAGAGAAAGCCGTGTCTATGCTGGGTGTTGACGCCAAATGGCAGCCACTGTCTCAGTTAAATGCACTGACTATGGGCGGGCTGCAGGCAATGAAAATGGAATTTTCAGTCAACCGTTTCGTGCAGGGTGAACTGGTGCTGGACGGCGTAGAGAAGGCACATATTTTCGTCAATGGTGAACGCCATTCTGACAAGATGTCCTCAACACTCAATTTACCCACCGGCGATCATCAGGTCATCATTGTTGCTGAGCAAGTCGCTGACTGGAAAAAAGTCTCTGTGGCATTCAATGGCAAAACAGACCACGATCGCCTGTTGTTTACTGACAAAACAACCAAAGCGCTGTCTGCTAAACAGTTATTCGATGCCCCAGTCGTCAGTGCCGTTTCCGTCTCACCGGATGCTGAGCATTATGTCACGACACAAAAGCACTATCAGCCGAATCGCGGTAATCAGGCGCTGACTCAAACCACGGTATTCAATGACGATGATAAAGTCATTTTCACGCTTGAAGGGGTTAACGCCAGTTCTTTGGCCTGGCGTCAGGATGGCGAACAGCTGGTTTACAGCCAGCATGGCCAGCTGAAAACGCTGGATCTCGCGACCCTGACATCCCGGGTGATCGCAGAAGATCTTAAAGGCGCCAGTGAGTTTGCCTACTTTAATGATACCAGCCTGATATTTAGCTGGTCTAAATCGCCCGCTGAAGACACATCTTTGGTGAAGCATTATCAGGGCCTGGAAGATCGCTGGTCCTATGCGCGTACCAATACACAAATCTATTTGCTAGATATTAAAAGCGGTATGATCCAGGCACTCACTGAAGGCAAACAAAGCCATACGCTTGAAGATCACGATGCCAAAAACAATCGTATTCTTACCAGCCGCGCAGTGCAGGATTATGCCGCTCCGCCCCATATGTTAACCGAGCTGGTTGAATTCAACCTGACACAGGGCTCTGAAACTGTGCTGGGTCAGTACCGCACATTCAATGAAGCCAAATATGGAGCCAAGGGGATCTATGCTGTGGCTGGTCCAGATTTCAAAAATGGCCTCGGCAGAGCGGTTGAAAAAGATCAACTCACCAATAACTACGATGGCCAGTTGTACTGGTTAGATCAGCAAGGCGCACAGGCAAAAGCGCTAAGTAAAGCCTTTAACCCCGCGATTGGCAGTATAAACGTACTCAGTAACGGCGATGTCATTGCGAAGGTGACAGATGAAGATCGTCAGCAACTGTATCTCTACGATGTCAGCAAAGATCGCTACACGCGTTTGAAAACTGGCTTAGACGTGGTTGAGCGCTTCAGTATTGCTGATAACCGTAAACCAGCACTACTCGTCGCCGGTACACAAGCTTCAGCACCACAACAACTCAAACAAGTTAACATCTATAAGAATCGCGCTCGCACTTTGTGGGACTCAGCCCCACTTGCTTATAGCAATAGCGAGATTGCTAAACTGGAAGAGTTTAACTTCACCAATAGTCAGGGCACAGAAATCAAAGGCCGGGTATACCTGCCCCACAACCTGGATAAATCCAAACAGTATCCAGCCTTAATCTACTATTATGGCGGTACTTCACCGGTCTCCAGGGCCTTCACAGGGCGTTACCCATTTAATCTGTGGGCTGCAAACGGCTATGTGGTGTATGTCTTGCAACCAACAGGGGCGACTGGTTTTGGCCAACGTTTCTCAGCTCAGCATGTCAATGCCTGGGGTGAGCAAACTGCCGATGACATTATCAAAGGCACCAAAGCATTCCTGACTGAATATCCCTATGTTGATAAAAATCGTTTGGGTAACCTGGGCGCGTCTTATGGCGGCTTCATGACCATGTTACTGACCACGAAAACAGATATGTTCAGTGCATCGATTTCTCATGCTGGTATCTCTAATATTACGTCATACTGGGGGCAAGGATGGTGGGGTTACCTCTATTCGGGTGAAGCGTCAAAGCACAGCTTCCCGTGGAATAATGCCAAATTATACTCGCAGCACAGCCCTGTCTTTAATGCCGATAAAGTAACCACTCCACTGCTGCTGTTACACGGCGATGCCGATGTCAATGTGCCAGTCGGAGAAAGCCACACTATGTATACCGCATTGAAGCTACTTGGCCAGGATGTTGAACTGATTGAAATTAAGGGCGCGGACCATCAGATATTTGCTCGCGACCGACGTTTTCAGTGGTGGGACACTATGCTCGCCTACTTTGACAAACACCTGAAAGATCAACCTCAATGGTGGCAACACCTATACGGTAAATAAAATCATGGGCAGCACTTAGGTGCTGCCTTTTTTTGAAAAAGCCATTCAACTGTATGATATTTCAGAATTAGCACATTTTTATTCACTTCTCAGGTTCATACTAAAGTTTTATTTGCATTGTTTTTTATTTGAAAATAATCAACTTACCCTTCTCAGCCCAGTTTTCTCAGTGCTAATATATAAGTGATTTATTGATAAAGTTACGGTGCTATGAACATTAACGTGCTTCTGGTGGAAGATGACGATCTACTGGCAAAAAGGATCGCAAACCATTTTGCAAATACTGAATTTCAGCTCACGCTGGATAACACCGGTGCACAAGCATTGCAGCTCGTTCATAATCAAATCAATGAAGGCAACCCCTTCGACATGGCCATTGTAGATGTTGTATTACCCGCAACGGATGGTCTCAATCTTGCCAAAGAACTCAATACGCTTACCGATATCGGCGTGATCATGCTTTCCAGCCGCGATACACAAGCAGATCGTATTGCTGGCTTAGCTCAGGGCGCCGACGATTACGTCTGTAAGCCTGTTGACCTGCTCGAGCTGGAACTTCGAATGCGTGCCCTGTATAAACGTATCGCAGGCAGCAAAGGGGAAGACGAGTCTGAAGAATTCATCGAATATGCTGATTTCAAGCTTCACCCGGATAACCGGACGCTCATTAATCCGCATGGCGACGAAGCCAGACTCACAGAAGCGGAGCACAAAGTGCTTATTTGCCTGATTGCGAACGCCGGTAAAGCCACTTCCAGAGCCAAAATTTCAGAAGAAATTGGCCAGCCAGATTGGAGTCCGAGCGACCGAACTGTTGATGTGCTTATCGGCAGACTGCGGAAAAAGCTCGGTGATGAAAAAGAGCAGAAACGCATTGTGACTGTTCGTGGCAAAGGCTATATGCTATCCACCTAATCACGCACCTAGCTGTATGTTAGCTGCCCCAATAAACGCTCAAATGCCCGATAACTGAGTGCCTCTTTCAGGTCAGGAACCGTTATTTCCGGACGATGTGACAAGTCTGCTATCGTTCTGGCTACCTTAATGATGCGATGATAAGAGCGTGGCGAGAGGTTCAGCTTCTCCGTTGCTCGGGCAAGCAGCTGCGCAACATCAGGTGCCAACGTACAATACAGCTCAATTTCCCGGGTCGTGAGCCTCGCATTTGCTTTACCCTGGCGGCTCAAGGCAATGCTGAACGCAGCCTCAACTCTGCTACGTATCGCCTCACTGCTCACTTCCGGTTTAGAGGATTGCAATTCCTGCGTACTGAGTCTGGGTAACTCTATCTGTAAGTCTATCCGGTCGACAAAAGGGCCTGATATTTTACTTAAGTACCTCAATACCTGCTCTGGCGATGCGCGTTTATCAGTATGGCAGCCAGTAGGGCTCGGATTAAGTGCAGCGATGAGCTGAAAACAGGCGGGAAAATCAACTTGCTGTGCAGCACGCGAAATGGTCACCTGCCCGGTTTCCATCGGCTCTCTGAGAGAGTCCAGCACCTTACGCTCATATTCAGGCAATTCGTCTAAGAAGAGCACCCCATTATGCGCCAAAGATATTTCACCCGGACGGGGGTTAGACGAGCCTCCTGTAATTTCCATTGCTAACTGATAGTATCAATGTGGTTTACATTGATAAAGCGAAGCGACATGCAATTCTATTCTTCAAAAGCTAGGAAAATAGGTGTTACCAATCGCAGTATCTCAGGCACGGTTCCTGATATCGGCTCATATGAATCTTCACTTGAACGAGATTTCATGGAGCTATTCAGGTTCGACTCGAGCATGGATTCCATTGTTCCTCAGCCTCTCACCATTGGTTATTTCACTCCCTCTGGACAACCTAGGCACTATACGCCCGATGGATTACTCACATACAAGCAAGACTTAGAACTCCCCCCTGTTTTATACGAAATTAAATACAGAGAAGACTTTAAAGGGAGCTGGAGAAAACTAATGCCTAAGTTCCGTGCAGCAAAAAGCTTAGCGAAAGAGAAAGGGTGGCTCTTCAAGGTTTTCACGGAAAAAGAAATCAGAGGTCCCTTTTTGAACAATGTAAAATTTCTTTGGCCATACAAGCACCGAACATTTGATGAAGCTATGCTTGTGCATGTCCTAACTATTATGAGTGATTTGCAAGAAGCCGATCCAGCGTTGTTAACCGCTACTCTTTTTAGTGACAAGAAAAATCAAGCCCTGGTCATCCCTGTAATTTGGCATCTGATAGCTAACTTTAAAATAGGCTGCAACTTAGACTTGCCTCTAACAATGCACTCTAAACTCTGGACTAAGGAAGATATATGAAGTTCATAACCCCCGGTAAATTAGTATATTGGAATGGAAAACCAATGTTGGTTCTTGAGCTTAAAGGCTTTACTGAAGCGATACTTCGCTCTGTTGAAAACGGAAGTACAAGTATCGCCAGAGTCTGTGACTTATACCTTAGTCCAGCAGATGAGACTCAAAAACATAGTGGAAAACACCTGATAGCTGAAGACAAAGAGTGGCAACTTGCTCTCGATAGGTTTGAGGTAATAAAACCACTCTTAAACAACCCCGGCAGAACTGAAAATGATGTTCGGCAAATAGCAAAAAGCCAAGGCAAGGGCACAACAACTGTCTACAGATGGTTAAAACGGTTTGAAGAAACCGGATTAGTATCTTCATTACTGCGACAACCCAGAGAAGATAAGGGCAACAACAAGCTCTCTAATGAAGTTGAAGAACTGATAAATGTACAAATCGAATCTGTGTATTTAAAGCAAGAAAGGCCTTCTGTACTAAAACTATACCGAATAATTAAAGCCGAGTGTATGGAAGCAGATCTGCCAGTCCCTCATAAAAACACAGTTTACGCTAGAGTGCGTAAAATTGAAGAGAAGGAGTTAGTTCGCAAGCGTATTGGACCAAAATCAGCCAAACAACAATTCCAGCCTGTGACGGGGAAGTTTCCTGGTGCCGATTACCCTAATGCTGTTGTACAAATGGATCATACTCCTGTTGATTTAATCATAGTTGACGAAGAACACAGGTTACCTATCGGTAGACCATACCTTACGATTGCTATTGATGTCGCAACCAAAATGATTTCTGGATTCAAAGTAACACTGGACCCGCCTAGTGCGTCCAGTGTCGGACTGTGCTGCGCGCACGCCATTGTCCCGAAAGAAAACTGGCTGGCAAAAAGAGATATTGATGCCGAGTGGCCGATTTATGGAAAGATGGAAAAAATTCATGTCGATAACGGTAAAGACTTCCACAGCAACATGTTGAAAAGGGCCTGCCAGCAACACAATATTATCCTCGAATATAGGCCAAAAGGCCAACCCAACTATGGCCCTCATGTTGAGCGAGCCTTCAGAACATTTATGCAAGAAGTACAAGATATTCCAGGAACAACATTCTCATCTGTAAAAGACAAACTTGACTATGATTCTGAAGGCAATGCTTGTATGACATTGTCTGAACTAGAACAATGGTTTACTGTGTTTGTTGTGTACTGCTACCACCATCGTCCCCACAAGGGTATAAATGATATTCCGCCAATAAAACTGTATACCGAAGCAATCTTTGGAGACAAAGATAAACCTGGGATAGGATTGCCAGCCCCCATTGAAGATGAGGAAACATTACGTCTTGACTTCACACCTTATATCGAAAGGACAGTGCAGCGCCAAGGGGTTGTAATTGATAAAATACACTATTATTCAGATGTGTTAAGAAAATGGATTGAGGCCAAAGATCCAACTGACCCCTCCAAGAAAAGGAAGTTTATTTTTGCAAGAGATCCCAGAGATATAAGCGTCGTGTATTTTTTTGATCCCGATACGCTCAAATATGTTTCCATTCCATATTTACACACTTCACATCCGACTATTAGTCTATGGGAGCTCAAAGCTGTCGTTAAATCCCTAAAAGAAAAAGAACATTACGCAGTTGATGAAGATGCTATTTTTAAAGGGATTCAAAAAATGCGGCAAATTGAAGGCGAGGCAATTGAAAAAACACGGCTCGCAAAACAGCAAAGAGCCTCCGAAAAACGGAAACGGAGAATGTCAGAAAGGCGAAACAACTGGACCGTTGAGCATACAACACCATTGCCCTCTCCTCCTAATGAACCTATCGATGATGAGGTAGATGATATTGAACCGTTTTCTGACGTCGAGTTTAGCTAAGGAAATTCAGAGTGAATCCATACCCTCATTTACACAAAGATTGCCTACATAAGTTGGACTGGGACGACCAGGCAAGAATTGATGATATATCAAGTCATAAATGGATAGGTTACCCTCGAGCCATTGAAGCACTAAAAAAATGCGATGACATTTTTAGGCATCCACGCGTATCCCGGATGCCTAATCTCATGGTTATTGGCAGAACAAACAATGGTAAAACTGAAATCATCAAAAAGTTTTGCCAAAGGCATCTTCCTGACCCCAATTATTTAGGAGAGGCGATTATCTCACCCGTGATGTACATACAGGCTCCGCCTTCCCCAAATGAGGCTGATTTATACGTTGAGATCCTATCAAGTCTATATGAACGAGTCCCATCTTCTTCAACATCAGCTAAAAGAGCCAAAGTTATCAATGTATTAAAGAAAATAGATCTCAAGGTTCTCTGTATTGATGAGCTTCACAATTCGCTTGCCGCTTCATCTATTAAACAGCAGCAATTTCTAAATACTCTTAAATATCTTGGAAATGAGCTGAGCATATCGTTTATAGCATCCGGCACAGAAGATCTCTTAAGAGCGACTAGTGTTGATAGTCAAATTCAAAACAGATTTGAGCCGTTTTTGTTGCCAAAGTGGCAAATGACCAAAGACTTCAGGCAATTGCTCAGAACTTTTGAATCCATAACTCCATTAAAAGAACCTTCCCAGCTTCACAGTGGACTTATGAGTAAGAAGTTAATGGCACTCTCCGAAGGTACAATTGGCGAACTTTCTACTCTGATAAATAAGGCTGCATCTTTTGCGATTAGAAACGGACAGGAGAAAATTGATACCGATGTGTTGTCAAAGTGTGGCTACATACCTCCCAGCGACAGGACTCGCGATTCCGTAATAGGTCTCTAATGATACTGCCGGTTCATCCTCAACCTCTTGACGATGAACTGTTCTCTTCTTGGATTACTCGCCTTGCCATTGAAAATGGTTTCTACTCACATGTGTTTTTCAAGAAGTTGCTGGGGTTCCAGAATGAAATATTGTCTCGAGATATTGATAAATTGGATTGTCCAGCTCTCATCGACCTGTTGGCCTGTGTAACTTCTCAGAAATCAAAATATCTCTCCAGCCTCCAAATATCTTCTTACACCGGAGAGTTATTTGACAAAATTTGTGTTTCAGGTAACACCAAATGGTTGTTACCGCTTGGTATTTACCACAGAACAAAACGTAGACATGGAATAGTGTTTTGTCCTATGTGCTTAAAAGAAGATAACAAACCGTATTTCCGAAAAGCCTGGCGTGTGTCTTTTGTAACTGTCTGCCATAAGCACCACTGCATGTTGTCAGACCGCTGTGAAAAATGCGGATGCCCTGTTAATTACCAGAGGCTAGGCATTGGGGCCAGAGAATTTGAGACACCCTTCCGTGAACTGGACCGTTGCTTCACATGTAATTCCTTATTGAGAGATACACCGGTTCGCTATTTATCTGATCATGAATACTTACAGGCTCTTCCTTACTTAAATTTATTGAGAGACTTCATGGCTGGCCAGCAGGTTATCCCTTCGCTCAACCAACCTCTCAATCTATCGGTTTTCAATGGCCTATGGGTATTATCTAATCGTTTACTTTGTAAAAGAGCATCCAAAGTAAGGGAGAAAATACAAGCAGAAACAGGCATTGTATTACCAATAATCACACAGAAGCTAACGATTGAATACCTTAACCTTGCGCTTCGTTTCAAGGTTTTACTAGCAATTTTGACATACCTGGAAGACTGGCCCCATGAATTTATACGCCTTGTGAATAACACCCAGTTTTCATTGTCTGCATTTTCAGATAATGAAAAACTAATGCCCTTTTGGCTACATACTACAGCCCATAAAAATTTAAACCATAGGCGATATATAGCATCAGATGAAGAGATTAACTCCGTAATTGCCCATATCCGAGCCCAAAACCGCACACCAACTATTGCTGAAATCGCATCTTTACTGGGAGTTCACCCAACTTCACTTGCCAAACGCGAACACTTTAAAAAATGAAATCATTGACGGAAATATGAATAATATTATACATTGCTAAGTGAAAGTGAAGGATTAACAATAAAGATACATTTTGACTGAACCTGTATATAAATTAAAAGAGTACCCGGGTCTATGGCGGGTCAATGGCTACTCTAATCTAGAGCTACCAGACAAAAGTGTACCCAAAGTTTGGGTATGCCTTTCACAATTAAAAGAGGAGCAAATTAGAACTCCTTTAACACTTGGTAGTGTAACTGGGCAATCGATTAAGATAAAACAACCACTTAGTCGAATTTCTGATTTGCTGATCGGCTCTTGCTGGAGAGGCGGAGGTGAAAAAGGTACTTGCGCAAATATACTGCCACCTTTGAACAAAGAATTTGTAATTGACACTTCCAAAATAAAAATAGTTCGCCTGGGCGAAAGTGTTTCAATATATGGCAATACGTACCAATGTGTCCTCCCCAAAATGGCCATTGAACTTGGCAAACATCTATATGACTTAGCCCAAACACTATTTGCTGTAGTGCCTGTACTACATGACGAATTTACAAAGTTTCTTGTTGTTCCCTGCTATGAGCTATATAGGTTCTACATCGGAGTAAGTAGTAGGTTTATCAATGGCAATGTTGCGGGAAGCCTTGACAGATACTTTGAGTGGCATAACCCCTATTTGAAAGTTTTAAAGAATCTGAGTATGCTAGAGAAGTTTGTCGCCTATAGAGGTCATTGGTCCAGCGAAGGCAGAAGCTGGTTTAACATGCCACACAGACATATCCAAAGTATCGGCCAAGCCAACAGGCTATCAAATGGCAATCAGCCTTTGGTTATGATGGCAACGTTTCCATTTTGCGGAATAACAACTCTTACAATCGCAGGAAAGCCTTTCAAGCTATCAAATAACAATAGCGACGAATGGGGAGTTTTCGCTGCAAATATTCTACAGTGCAGTAAGCGTGAAAGCTTTGAGGTGCTAGCGTTGGGGGACAGCGAGTCCGACACACCAGAGCCTGGAAGTGTAGACACAGCCAGACCACCTAATGGCTCAGGTCCTTTTGATGATGAAGAAGATTGGCCGGAGACCAACGAGCAGCCAAACACTCGCGGTAGCGATATCGCTATACTTGCGCAAAATAACCGCTTTTCCGCGATGCAAGGCATGGCTTTCAAAAACTTTACAACCAATGACAATGAAGATCCCGTTTATAAGAATGGCTTTAGTAAAAAGGCGGAAAAAGTTTCTCATGATGAACTGACAGGTCCGTCTGATGAAGATGATCCCATACTACCAAAGGAAAACTTTGACGGTCATGCTGATCATGTTGACCGGGATCTGACTGACTTCGTCCACGTAATCATCGCTTTAAGACATTTAGTTTCAAAACGTGGATGGGAAGTTCGTACGCGAAGCCATGGTACGAACCTCATTGTTGAAGGTGAAACAGTAACTACTTTTATTGTCCCCGCGAATAATAAACGTAAATTAAATTGGCGCCTCATTGGAGAGGGTGAAAATGTCCGGCCCAGACAAATAGTGTGGGTTGAGATAGCAGTAACTCCAGAGCAGTTCATCTACTTAGCAGAGATGGAACTTAAAGGCAGTGAAAGTGGCCGCAGTACTCTATGTGTTCTCAGCAAAACTGGACGAATTATGGATATTCCCGATTTCAAAGTCCTATTAAAACTGACTGCTACTCGCAACGGTTGGCCACAAGAAAAGCATACTTGGAAATCAGAGCAACTAGCAAAAATTGCCAATGAGTATTTTCAAAAATACGAGCACAAAGGGCTTTCACACCATCCATCCAATACTGCAAAAGAGCAATCACAAAAGATATTAGAGTGGGCTGAAAGTATAGAGAAAAAGCTGCTGAAGGTCTTAAACATGTAACCATACAGCGCCTGTATTGTTGAAAGCCAGGTAGTTCGCATAAAACGCTCGAGTACAAAGCTTGGTACGTGCCACGCGCAGTAAAATAAGGAAAGCTCTTTGAAAAAACGAGATATGATGGCCCAGGAAGCACTGGCAATGTCAGCTAAAGCAGCAACTTTGTGGCAAAAACTAAACGACAAGGATCCCCTTGTTTCAGCTCATCTGTTCATGGGCCATATAAGCCACACAATTGCATACATAAACTCTATCTCGAACAAGCCGATTACTTCAGTCGAAGAGTTTATTAAGAACCTAAGGCAACCAATTTGTGAATGGCTGCCAGTACCGGATGCTTTTACTTTAATAAATCGGTTTGGAGTTACCGAATTTGCCGAAGATATTGTGCTCGAGAGCAGTGGTAACCTGATTGATGAACTAAACCAGAAACAAATCAAAGATGCCAAAGACAGACTCGCTTCTATGCCTGGTGGAGACTTACATTATACTCGCTTTAGGAAAGGACTAATAGAAAACCCGGTCGCGCAACCAAAAAACATCCATTCATTTTTAAATATTACAGGCTGCAATTTTCGTGATTTATACGAGCCTCTCCCTTCTAATATTTTGCTTGAAGGTACCAGTGACTACTTTCCTTGCCCACGCTGCAAGTGGCCAATGCAAATAAAGAAAGGTGAGATTGTCAGGTGCGCTTCCAACCAATGTGTAAATGAAGGTGCCCACTATTCACTATCCAAAGGGAAGCTCTCCCCACTTGGAGGACTACCGGCTCCTGCAAGCGAAGATGGCACATCAAGCTACCGTTTGGTCAGAGGCATTTGGCGATACACAGTGCTATCAGGCTTGTCAGAATTAGACCTTGCAAACAAACTAGAACAATTACCGGACGTAACTGTAACTATGTGGCCATTTCTAGACGATTTCGACCTGGAAGTAACCTACGATAGTGGGGACAGCATGGCCAAGCACACCTGGAGAGTGGACGTGAAGGACTGGAGCCTTGAATCAAGGCTCGCTGCCAATATTCAAGGGCATTCACATTATCAAGAACTTTGCTATGTAATTCCCGACTATCGGAGACAGCAACTCAAATACTTAGAAGAACAATTTAAATCCAGCCCAATGATCACCTTTCACACATCCTCGAAGTTCATTCAAATGGTGAAGAAGTACATAAAGAGGCTGTCAAATGAACCGTTTTAGAAAAACAGCACTTCATCACGCCGCTATTTCTATTCTTTATTTATGCAATGAATATGAAACGAACCCTGTTTTAGGTGATGCACTCCTGCTCACCCTTGGCCGGCTTAATCACTTGCCCTATTGGGGAAGCATTCCCACAGAAATACAAAATCATATTTTGGAAACCATCCGACTTTCTCAGATATCATATCTGAGCAAGTCTCGTGCGCTCTTGCTACTACTTGAAGTTGTCGAAGAAGAAGGTAACCCTGTAGTCTTGACTACCCCTGGAGCAAATGAATTGGATATAGCGACACTTGCTTTCAGCTGTATGCCCTCAAAAAGCTACTCTCAGGTCATTGAAGAAGGACTATTATTCCTTCGGGCTTTGTACGCCAAAAAACCCCATACATTTAAGCAAAGTAAGCAATCGACGATAACGTTTGAGCCTCAAACTGGCCTACAATTCGTGGTACCTACCGAGTTGGTACCTGACGAGCTATCGCCCATAAGAGTTGAAACGCAACCTGAGTTAGAAGAAATATGTATTTCCGTTCCAGAGTTGATAGAGCATGCCAGGAGGCTCTCCAATTTAACTAACGAACCAAATTACTTCAAAAATACAGTGTTGTTTTTAGAAAGCCTAAAGTCAGGTAAAACAAACGCTAACTCGGATACACTTTGGTTTAGCACTGGCGAACTCCAACTTGTGATCGCTCCAACTGGCAGTGGTAAGTCAATTTTGACTCGCGTAATGTCTACATTTCTACTATCAAAGAATATTTCAATAGCCATAGTTGTCCCCGTTGTTAAAGATGCAATCAATGAATATAAAAAGCTCTCCAGCTTTATTGAGTTGTTAGGGCTGAACTCACAAGCTGGTTTACTTTTCTCACATCGAAAATTAGGTACCGAGACTTGCGATGAGTTAGCAGAAGCACTCAGCAGCGATGAAGCGAGCAGAGACCAATCAGAGTGGGTGTTCAGGCATTTAGCATATTTTTGTCAGTTGTCTGCATATGAAGCAGAGGAAAAAACTTTCGAATACGGTGATGAGCCTTGCACTCAAAGCGGGTTTTCATGTCCTTTCATGGCTCAATGTGGAAAATTTAATCACCAACGAAACTCAGCCAAATCACAACTGCTCTTCATCAATCATCACTCTTACCTGGTCGGTCGCTTAAAGGTACCAATGGTAGACAGACATGAAAATCCGATAAATACAATTCAACAGCTTATTGCTCATAGAGCACAGCTGGTTCTAATAGATGAAGTTGATTTACTGCAAAAAAATTTAATCGGTCTAGATGTTGGCTCTCTGAGCTTAACAAAGAACAAAGGCCCTACTGTTGCTGGCCTTCTATCTAGGGAGCTGGAAGATAGTGGAAAGTGGCCAAATAACTTCGGCATCATAGAGCAACTAAATACACTTGAACTGTCAGCAAAGCTGCTTCGAGAAGCAATCAACAGTAATCATATATCCTGGCCCAAACAATTTGGTTACCTGGACACACCTGCGCTAATGACTGTTTCCTTGGAAAAAATGATTCATTTTCGTTTCAAAGAGCTGGCACCAAATTATGATGACAATATGCTGGGTTTGCTTTTTGACAACAGCCCTATTTCTGACAACCCACAATGGGAAAACCTTCGAGTAGCGCTTGAATATTGGAATCATACAGGTGCATATGTAGGTATGAGCGAAACAGTCAGGCGGAAAGAAGTGAGCCAGGCGCTGGATACGCTGCTAGTTCTTTATCAACCGGAAGAGAAACCCCTTCCAGCAGAGATAGTCGATAAGCGTAAAAAATTAGAGGCAAGCGTAAAAGATCGTCTAATAGGAATGCTCGTACTTCACCGTATGTTTAACCACCTTCAGGAGCGCCTTAGGGACATAACATATCAAATTGGCTCAACAGACCTACGCGCTTCCGATTATGCATCTGAGTTTTATAGTCAATTAATAGGCTATAAGCCATTCAGTATATCTCCACTGGGACCACTGGGTGGCCGGTACTATGGTTTCCAACTTGATGGAAAAGAAAAAAGACAACAGTTATCTGTAATATCTTTGTCTGGTGATCCACATCAGACGATTGCTCACCTGGGAAATTTTGCCAGTCGCTCAATATGTGGCATACCAAGAACAATCATTGGTTTATCTGCGACCGCATGGTTTCCTGGGGCTACTAGCTGCGACGTATCTGGATCTTTGGCGTTCTATATTGCTGACGAAACTAAAAAACTCCACCTATACCTGTCTGAGGTATTTGAGCAGGAAAAGGTAATCAAAGTATCCGGCACAACCAAGCTGAGAATGAGTAACTTATATCGTTTAGCGCAGGGCCTTTGGTGCCAGACCCTAGAGAGTAAAATACAGCAACTTAAACAATCCAAGCCAGAAAGAGCAAGGGTTATGTTAGTTACTGGTAGTCATTCTGAAGCGGAAGAAGTTGCGAAGGCTTTAACGGAAAAAATGGGAGAAGAGACAGCCCTTAAACGCATACGTTTTTTAGTTTCCAACTCTTATGATTCCAGCAAAAACCCTAAGGCTATCAAACGAAATGAGCTAGCTAACTTTGCGCACTCTGATGCTGATATATTGATATCCTGTTTCTCATCTGTTGCCAGAGGCCATAATATACTTCAACCTGGCAGCGCTGAATCTGCAATAAGTGCGATCTACGTGTTAGTCAGACCAGTACCTCATTTCATAGACCCCAGCCTTGCACTGGCCCATGTATCGTACAATTCGTTAAAGACAGAGTACGCTGAGCCAGCGTCTCACGAAATTCTGAAGCGCGAGCAGAAATTTGCTCATATTTCTTTACGTCAGTACTACAACGAGATAGGCCCAGTCAAATTACTCACTCCGGAGTTAAAAATGGAGTATTTCTGTAATGTCCTTGTGGAGTTATTACAACTAGCCGGTCGAGGTCGGCGAGGCGGCACTGATATTGCGATATACCTTGTCGATGGTGCATTTCACGACCAAGAATGTGGTTGGGCTGTCCTGATAAAAGACACTTTAGATATTTGGAAGGAGTCAGGTCATTACGAACAAATGAAAATTTTGCACGGTGCACTCATTAATGCACTAGAGCGCTTTATTATTTAGAAGGATTTGTTATGTCTTTTGGTCTCAAAACGACAACTATGTTTTTGCCGGTAGATGCTTATGGTTCGGTGACTATTTACACTGCTTCAAATGAGTTCACTCAGGCATGGGAACGTTTAAAACAAAAATGCTCTTTAAAATATTTGCCATATGCCTCACTCGCCAACATGCTCAGATGGCATTTTGGGCATTTTATTCGTTTCTCTCCATTTGGAAAAGAGCTAAACGGCGGCAAGGTATTTATTGTCTCTGAGTCAAACTTAGATCTGGATACACTGGCAATGATGTTTGATTCCTGGGAGCTTGAGGTTTGCAAGTATATGCACGAGCCTGTATTAGGCCAACTCATTAGGAATGGTGCTTTTCGACAACACAGAGTACGAATTGAAGACCATATAGTAGTTAAAACAAACTCATGTCCAACAGCAGATGACTGGGTGTGGGATGCTGCAAAATGGTCTGTAGCCAGACAATTCATCAGTTCTCAGCTTGCTGTAGATAACAACGTTAAGCTTGAATTGGTCATGGACAGCGAAGCGCGCCTACTGACTTGGGACAATTGCCTAAAGTCTGAATTTTCAGATATGCCTGTGCGCGCAATGCATGTTATCACGCCACGGCTTATAACAGTACCAGGGTTTGATTTACCGGCCATGCATTTTGAGAGTAGCATTAGTCGGCTGGCATCAACCTGGAAAGACTCTAACCTTAGCCCGATAAAAACGGCCTGGATAGAAATTGGTTCTGATAAACCAGTACTTCAGACGGCCATTGATATCGAAAAAGGCACTTGGAAAAAGAGATGGCGTGACATTTCTATTCAGCTGCTTAATAAAAATGGGCTTGAGTTTATCCGTGAACCTGAAGAATACGACCTGTCACAGGGAGGCAATGTCAGGGCAAGGTACCAATCTGCGCCTATTAAATTTCCAATTGGCAAAGGCGTAGGTAACCCTTTCCACCACTACGTTTCTAACCATATGAAACAAACTTTCCCTAACGGTGAGGCGCTGATACTAAGAAAATCAGTTAACCGTCTGCCAAAACGAGCTAAGTTAGCTGAAGTCCAAAAGTCTGAATCTCAGCTTCGAGATATTGTAAGCTCGACAGGGAAAAGTACGCTCGAGCTTATATGTGTTTATAGCTCATACATAGTAAGAAAACGCCTATTACAATCTTTCAAATCAATAGTAAACGCTGATGACAGTGCACAGTTTGACGAAAAAGATAATGTATGGATGAGTTACGGCCCTTATAAAATCAAGTTTATTTCACCACTTCACTGTGAGCGCCTTCTGCTCCAGTTAAATGATGAAAACACGATCATTGACTGGGCTGAGGCAGAATTAAGTGTTGAGCACTACCAACACAAAAACGATTCAATCAAGAGTATGATAATAGAGACCTGTGAAGACCAAACATTACGAGATGGTGCAAAGTCTTCACAACTAGACCCCAAACCCATATTAAAAAAACTACTCGCCTTGCAAGGTGTAAACAGTCAATTTGTCAGGGCAAGTACACTTGATAAAGTAGACGATAGTGGGGTTTGCCACGGTGCGGTTAGAGCTATACACGATGTCTTTAGAGTAGCAGGAAGTATGCTGATCCCATTTGAACCATTGAATGGCTCATCGAAAAAAACTTGGTATCTCGGTGTTTTTACTCAAAAGAGTAAAAGTAGGCGTATCTCGCGTTCGTCAGCAGAGTTCCACATTGGGCTAACTGCCTGCCTTGCAGGTGAACACGAAACATATATGTATAGCTATGATAAGAAATGGGCTCCTTATCATGAATCTGTCGTCAGTCAGTGGTCCAAACCACTTAGATACAAAACTCCTGAAGAGGTAGAACAATTCATCGCTTCCGGGATCCGGGCCTGGAGAGATGAACATCCTGAAGATGCATTTGTGATTCTGCTAGATGGAATAACAACACGCCGATTCTGGCCCGGATTACAAGACACTAAACTTGGAACAAGCAAATTGCCTGTAAACCCGGATGATGCGGACATAGCGATTGTGCGTTATCGAACCCAAAATGACATTATCCCTCGTCCAGCAGGAAAACTTGAGAGTGATAACTCAAGTTCCGAACTACTAGTCAATCCAGGTATGAGATTTGGTATTTTCCATGCCGAAAAGAGCAGCTCAGAACGAGTCTACTATTGCACACAGCCTTCAACTACGGCAAGCAAGGACTTTGCTAGAAATATAACTCGATTTGCCAGTAAACCGATACAGCTGAAGGATGATCGACATGCACAAACACTCACTGAACTAGTCATAGTTGCCAATAATATTTGCCCTGATAATGAATTAGTATTAAGTGCCAGCAAGCTATGTTTTCAAAGCCTGTCCTGGTTGGGGAATCAAAAAACAATACAGCCATCGCCCATACATCTTGCGTCTGGGGCTATTGAAGACTACGTTGAGGTCTATTAGTGGTGTATCAAAATTGAGGTAACGAGGTGGCAAAACTCCATAAACTGTATCAAAATTGAGGTAACGGTTTAGAATGGAGAGTATGTCTTGCTGGAATACTGCTTACTTGATAGTGGCAAACTGCAACACATCAGTGAAAGTAAACTTGGACACTTTGCAAAGTGTCCTTTTTGCTTACAATTAGTGGTTGGGAAAAAAGGCAAAATAAAGAGGCACCACTTTGCTCATATCAAGCACTCCTGTGCACAATCAAACCTGGAATTAAATTCGGCCGGGTTAGCCTTTTTCAACGATGCATCACTTCCACCATTAAATGATCCAGATTTAAAGTTTTTTATATCGTGTATTAGTACAAAAAAGTCATTCAATATTGAATCTGATAAGAGGTTCAAGTCTGCCAAAAAACGCTTTCACTGGCAAAAAGGGCTAAACATAGCAATTGAAAAAGGACTGGTTGAGATTAAGGAGGAGCCTGCTCTATACGCTAAGACGGCAATACTGTTGGCAATCGAAGGCAGACTTACCCTGAAAGACTTTTTTGTTTGCCAAGAGGAGTCAATTACCCAAAAATTACATGACCTCAAAAAATCATCGCAACCAAGCTGGGAAGCACTATTTAGACATCATGTGTACCGATTAACGACTAGCTCATTGTACTTCTTAAAACTAAAGCTAGCCAGTGGCACATGTATCTACAAAATAGGGATTACAGCCAGAGATATAGAGACAAGATTGAAGGAGATAGAAAAAGATCTCTCAATGCAGCAAGTGTCTGTACAAAACGTAACTATTGAATTTCTATTACCTGGCCGGGGTGGGCTTGAACAGTACTTCAAGTATAAGTTTAGAGCGTACCAGTATCCAATCGGCCCTCTAACCGAGTATTTTCACTTTCCCAGCATGAGCTTAGTATGCAGCGTTCTATCAGAGTTATCTCAGCTTGAAAAGTTTGGAACAAACAGGCGAATTGCAGGTACTTTGAATCAGCGTAAGCAAAAAAAGGTGGTCAATCGAAAGACTGAATCTACAGAATACTTTTTATATAAGCATAAAAATATTGTAGAGGCTTTATCATCTGGGCTTCCAATCAGGCAAATTGCTCGCGAAATGAAAAGATCTGTCAACACGGTTAGAAAGGTCAAACAACTTACCGATAATAAAACTCCACAGTGATTAAGAGTTGATTCAATACAGTTCGACTACTCACACACAACACCGTCCTGATCTCTATCATTCATAAATGCGTAAGCAACATGGTCCTTTGAAACGGGTGCGATACCGTGCTTTCTAGCTTCTTTACAGGTTATTTTACCATTGTTATTGTCGTCATAAAGGTCAAGCGCATCAATCGTGACTCTATCACTCGCGGAGGTACTCTCAGCAGGGAAAAAAACCAGCTCATTGCTTTGGCAATGAGAAAGCACAGCTTCTAAGGCGTCAACTTCAGCTTGATCAACTGTCAGTTGATATTTATTTTTTATTGCTACAACACGACTTGCAAACCAACAGCGGTTTTTCTCTGGCATCCACTCAGCGGCATCCTTTCCACACTTTCCCCTAGCACCACATCGATTCACTTCAGGGGCAGCAAGTGTCAAGTTCAGTAAATCTGTCGCAAACTGTAATTTGACTTCAGCAGGGGCTGAACATAACCCGCTGTCATGGCCTTCTGTCGTCGCTACAATATGCTCAATGTCAGTGTAAGTATCAGATTCAAAATATCGACCCGAGTAAGGTCCATAAATGCGACCTCCCATCTGCTTTACAATCGCGTTTTCAATACTTTGTGGGTATCGATACTGCTCAGACTTGTTATAGGGTGAGCACCTATTTTCTGCTACTACTTCCAAGCCTCGCCATGATTTAGCACTTGTCGACAATGAGCTTGATATTAAAATAATCACTAACACAGTTTTAAAAATAGGCTGGTACATCTCGTTTCCTTGATAAAAATCTCTATGTGCCCATAATTTTATCATGTCTTAACGCACTTACCAGCAAGAGCGAAGAGCCCGACTATCCACAAGCTTTAAGATGACTTAATGCACAAAAAGTAAGACGATAGTCTATACTCTTCTTATGAACGAATACCCTGTAAATTACGAGGTTCGTCATAGCGTGTTACTACATCTTTGTTTTAACCTTAACGTACCAAGGTTGACAAAATGTTAAATTATATTATCATTTACGTGTTGTACTGGATGGGGTTTCCCCAAATAACATTGAAATTGAACTAAAAAGGGAATTTGCTATGAACATGAATCCAATAGGTCTTAGAAGACTTGCGTCAAAAAAATTGAAAGTTGCTACTGCTTTAATATGTGCAACCACTTTGACCGCTGGGATATCGATAGCAAGCGAAGACAATGGTAAGCCTGTATCAGTGGAGCGAGCTGAATCACCATTGCATGCAAGAAATGGCGGCCCATCTTTAAGGCCTGTCAAACCGACTGATAACAAATCTATCATTCAGACGATTAGAGAAGTTTTTGGTTAAAAGTCGGAGAAGCTGCGACGTTCACACATCGCAGCTTTTTAATCCTCACGCATCACAGCCTATGCCTTGCAGCATTCGTTTATGCTCCAAAGATTCATCCAATAACATTCTACATCCACCAAAATAGACCTTGATCTCATTCAATTCAGTTGAATATTGTTTCCTACCCAAAGCCGCATTGATTGAATAAGAAGCTAAATATGTCCACTGAATTTCATGACTAATATCGTGCTCTTCAAAAAACATGATTTCAGCCTTGGTAAGCTTTGGCGTTACATCACCAGATGAAATCTTATCAGCAACTGCAAGGTGTTCCAGCGCTTTTTTTAGATATCGCTCATTTTTTGTGATATCGAATTGTATATTGTATAGCCTGGCTAAGTCATGGTGCCAAATGACTACATTGATCCTAGGCAAAGACGAGGTTTCCAAATTCTTGAACCTGTGAAGAACGCCTTTAATGTTAGCTCTTATTGTCTTTACTTCCGTCGTATGAGTATCATCAATGGATTTGATGCGATTCCAGTTCTCTATGACTTCAAATACGGATTTTTGTGCTTCGTCGTACAAATCATATTGCTCCCATGCATCAGGTTCAATGAAGCGACGATCAAGGAATTCTTTCACTTGATCAGGTTTCATTAGAAATAAACATAGTGCAAATAGAACGACACTCATGATTATTACCAAAGCCTTATGATCTTTTACAGATGCTGTAAAATTACCAAACATCACGTGTACAGCGCTTGGGGGCGCTTCATTGTGGTTATGTCCAGGAGGGGGAGTTAGCGTCATTACACCTCTCTTATCTTTATCCAATTCAGTCTACGATCAAACACCCTCAATATTAACCCTGCATTAATCAAATGTACACAGCACACAACCCAATACATTATCAAAACAGTAACAAAGAGAACGTGCTTCCTAAAATGTTTTTGCCCCAATTACGTGTCTGAGCCATCATTTCCGTACAATGGATTTTATGCCAAACCCCTAATAGGGGAGGAATATCTTCGACTTAAGCGAGCTGGTAGAAACGTTAAACGCTTCCCCCCTGATTTAAAAGGAAAATTCAATGATGATACTCACCAATCTAAGGTGAGTATCATCATTAGATACGTTGTACTTATCCTTTTGATAGGCAAGGCGTTGATGACGGACCTCTACCTCTATGAGCATCAATTTTGGTTCGAACCTGAGACTCGGGAATTACAACATGCTTGGATATGTCACGAACAGAGTAATCATTATCATAAAGGTGCTGAAGGTATTTTTTCTTATCTCCATCAGGCATCTGATTGTAATGAAAGTTATTTGTGTAATCCTGCATAGTGGACATTGGTTTTGGGATTTTTTTTAAAAAACTACTCATAATGTACCTCTTTTCTAAAGTTGATTAATTTCCAAGAAAGGAAGAGCGAGTTCACCAATATTGTTTGCTCTCGCGCTCATACTTCACTATTTGCACTATCTCCCCTTCGTCATAAATGATAAAACAACAGTAGTATGAAATTTTGGGGAAAATCTTGGTAATGGGATTAAGCGATGTTGTACAGTCTAAAAATTTAGAGCAGCTACGCTCAATTAAGCGCAAAAACCTGGTGGAACGTCATGAGGGGAAATACATTGCAACGTGCTATCCAGAAAACCACCTACTTCCATTTGAAAGGAAGCTTCGTTCTCTCGACAAAACGGCAGATGAGTTCATCAACTGCTCAGAATTTGATTTTCTATTCCCAGGTAAATCAGGAACCTTGTTAACAAATAAGGGGCTTCGCGGAGCTTGTGAAGCCCTCTATAGTGGCAGTGATAAGGGAGAGGATTATTTCTCCTACGCCAAGGAAACCATTTCTAAACACATAAAAACCATTACGGGTAAATCGCTTGCTAAGTGGCTGGCGGACGAAGAATTTGGTCAAGATGCGTTTAAAACGGCATATTTGCTTTATGATTTGCACCTTTCAACTCCTAGTGGATTGGAAATGCTGACCAAAAGAGCTGACCCTCGATTCGCCGAAGTTGAGTTGTTCACAGGGCATCACCAACCTAAAAATCGCAATGCCAGATTAGAAGATAGTCAAACCATAGTACTCAGTGCCTGGTTGAAAGAGTTTTTTTCGAAAGCACTGTTCTACCGAAGTGAAACAGAGCGCGGTATGGCCAAAAACTTAGATTTTATATTTACTGGCTATCTAAACGTCCATCAATACATTGACGAGTTAAAGGATGAGCAACTTCGAACGAGGCTGCGTTCAATGGTGTTTGATGAGCAGATATTTGCCAGAAAATCGCAACCGCGAGAACCGTTAAGCACCAAGATCATGCGTGCGTGGCGCACAAACGTCAAGAGCCACAACTTTAGCAATTATGCTCATAGTCAAATTGAGAACTGCTTTCTAACAGCCGACAAACGAAAAGCTAAACAGCGCCACATTACTGATAGAGTAAAAAGTAAGCTGTTGTTAGGAGCGAGATTATTTAGTTGGTTGATTCTACAAGACAATGTAAGAGTGATTTTCCATCAAATTAGTGATTTAGAGTGGCATTGGCTTCTAGATAAGACGACCGAAAGAGAGAGGCTTATCTACAATTACTTCATTAATGACTACCAGAACGGCATAAAACTTACGGCTAAGGGGATAGGAGAAGACAGCAAGAAAACGTCTATATTTAAATCACTTGAAGTTCTGGTAGATAACAACCTACGCCAGCTAGTGGATAATAAGAGTCCGTATACTAGTATAAACCTCGATAATAACTGCGAGCTCCATTACGCCTACCTTATGGTGCGAGCTCAGTTTGCCTGTGAAGCCCAAAGTATTTCCGCTCAAGACTTCTGGTCTCGCAGGCAGCGGATCGCCACTCAGAACAAAAAAAAATATGAACACGTGGAAAATTACATTAATGCTATGACTCTGGATGAACTCAACTCGGATATTAATAAGGTTAATAAGATAATGACCGAGCACACTGGATCAACGTTTAGATTATTGCCACTAGCGAAAGAAAAAGAGTGCCTCTGATAAAGTTTGAACTGTCTGAAATTATATGTACTGCGGCAATTACATTGCTCAATGAAAATATATAATTACATTGATATAGTGTTGTCGCCCCGCACTTTATAAGTGCATACAAAAGTCATACTCAGTCTAAAGACGCTCTCAAAACTGCCTAGATAGATGACAATAAGGGAGCTTTCAAATATGGAGCTTAGTTCTACAATAGTCCAACCAATAAATAGCAGTATTTTAGTGGAGTAGAGGATGCTGGCTTATAGAGGTAGCTTCATTGAAGCTGTATCAAAAACGAAAATGTATGAATTAGGCGAACCAGATAATGTGTTACCGCTGTCACAAAAAGCGACTTCCACCAATAGACAGATGCGGATGCTAAAGTTTTGCCACGATGTTCTGGTGAAAAATGGCTTTAGATGTTCTGCTGATTTAGCAAGGCAATGTATACCGGTACATTTAATCTTGCAACGGGCACTGAACGAATACCTGGGCATACACAGTCACATTACAATCGGCCACGTAGAAGTAGAAGACACTATTTACTGTGAGACTTCATATGATTACTTAAAACGCGAGCTGGTTGCTCCAGGTGTTAATTCAGCACTGAGTTTCCATGTTTGGCTCACACTAACAGATGGAGCTGTGCTGGACTGCTCCATGCAGGCTCATTTTGATGTTACGTCACGTAAGATGAATTATCCGACGAGAGAGTGTATGACTTACCTGTCAACGCAAGAGGTGCTATCTGAAGTTAAGTATCGGCCTTTTGTCGTTGGTACTGACTACTTGAAAAACATTGGTGCGTTCACCTTCCATAACTAAATACGTGAAGCTATTTGTAACTTGATTGAACTTGTCTATCCAAATAGCCAAGTGACCCACTAAACCAGCTGTAAATTCAGGCAAAGGTGGTGATGTTATAAATAACACAAAGTATGAGTGGTTGTGGCAAGTACTGGGAAGTAGAGATACATTCTTGGTTACTACAGTAGGTTAGGCCGCATCAGCATAATGGTGGCTTGTTACCAGTAAAACCTGACCACTACAACTAGTGAGTAGGCCAAGAGGGCTGGGATGAAATCTTTATTGAGGGTGTTCATAATTCTGTGTCAGCGGCTATAGAGCCTCCTACCACTTCACAAAGTACTTTCCGTTATTAATGGATATTTCCATTTACCAATGTGTATTTCCATTTATCAATAGAACTTACACCTCCCACCAGAGCGACCGCAGAGCAGGTATGATGAGGCGCACGGAATGGCCTGCTACGCCAATTTTCCAGGCTAAGCTGCTTTCCCGTTAAAGAATAGACAGCGGCCGTTTGTAACGCTTGTTCTATGCTCATATTCGGCATAATCCCCGGCATGCGCTGTGCCAGCATGGATTTACCTGTGCCCGGAGGACCAAGAAACAAAATATTATGACCTCCGGCGGCGGCAATTTCGAGTGCACGCTTGGCCATCGCTTGTCCTTTAACATCACTCATATCCATCTGAGCGCTGCTGGTCACATTGACAGGAGAAATAGGTGCATGCGCTGTCAAAGGTAACGATGATTGACCACTCAAATCCAGCCATAGTGCATGTAATGTATTCGCAGCAACACACTGCTGATACTCGACAAGCTGCGCCATGCCCAGGTTTTCTTCCGGGATATAACAGGTGTGGTGTTCATGCTTGGCAGCCATAACAACTGGGATGATGGCCGTCACTGCTCTTATCTCCCCATTAAGGGCAAGCTCACCATAAAACTCACACCCTAGCGTTGCCTGTTCATTGAGCTGCCCTGATGCAACCAGGATGCCCACTGCTATTGCCAGATCATAGCGGCCGCCTTGCTTGGGCAGATCAGCCGGTGCTAAATTCACTGTGATGCGTTGCTCTGGAAAGATAAAGTTCGAGTTATGCAGTGCTGAGCGCACACGCTCTTTCGATTCTTTGACCGACGTTTCCGGCAGGCCCACTATGTTAAAGCTAGGTAAGCCGTTACTAAGGTGAACTTCTACCGTTACAACAGGAGATTCAATGCCGACCTGAGCACGTGTGAGTATTCTTGCTAATGACATTCCTTGTCCTATGGTTAATCTTTGTAATTAAAGACGTGCAACACAATGCCCCAACGCATAGCTGCCAGTCGGGCAAACAACGTGGTGGCCATCGCCAGCAACATGACAACTTCTGTTGATAAATTAAAGTCTATGAGTTGAGTATAAACTATCCCGCCCAAAATACAGGTGATTGCGTATAACTCCCCCTTGAGTAAAAGCGGAATTTCTCTGGCCAGCACATCCCGGATCACACCACCAAAGCACCCTGTCAACACGCCCATAATCACAGCAGTTGTATCTGGCATACCAATATCCAGCGCTTTTTGGACCCCCATAACAGCAAAGAAAGCCAACCCAAATGCATCAGCAACT
This sequence comes from Pseudoalteromonas rubra, assembly GCF_000238295.3. Lineage (NCBI taxonomy): Bacteria > Pseudomonadati > Pseudomonadota > Gammaproteobacteria > Alteromonadales > Pseudoalteromonadaceae > Pseudoalteromonas > Pseudoalteromonas rubra. Next base: position 1,027 of record NZ_AHCD03000020.1, on the reverse strand, counting down.
TGCAAATATAGTGTGGGGATCTTCTTTTGCCGGTTCAGCGTCCAGATGCTAACTGCTATCGCTGAAAAGATAGCAATAAAATAGCTTGAATCATGCAACCAAAAGACCGGAACATCGAGGATCACATCTCTTATCGTCCCGCCTCCTATACCGGTAACAGTTGCCAACACAACCACACCAAACCCGTCCATATGCTTACTATAAGCAATTAAGGTACCTGATATGGCAAACACCATTACACCTAACAAATCAAACCAGTGATAAAGCTCAGACATTATTTTCTAGTAAATGAGTGACATGCTTGGATACTAGCTCAGTTTTGACCAATTAAGTAGCTCAAACCAATCTGAAATATAGCGAAAAGTCGTGCTTTAACGCACCTTTACGCAAGAGCGATGAAAAACCGAAGAATACTTCGTAGTTCGAAGAGATCAGCGCAAAGAGCCACATAGATGCGGGGAAGTAGAATAATGCAGGAACAATTATATAGAGGCGCGATAGAATCCGGTTTCGTGGATGAATAGACAACACCGCTCTGTCTACAGCTTTTTAAATTGCACATAGCAAAAAACCCGCTGCATTGCTGCAACGGGTTTGACGTACATGGAGGTACGAATGTCGACGAGATTCATGGATGAATAAAGTGAAAAGTACAATGACAGCGCGCAACGCGAGTACATTTATACCAATTTGCTTAATTAAGTGAAATTGGTATTACTTTGCGCAAGGTGAAATGAGCCTTTTAGAGAACGCAGGCCTATTCCAACATCCTATCCAGCTTCATGGATGAATAGATAACACCGCTCTGTCTACAGCTTTTTAAATCACACATAGCAAAAAACCCGTTGCATTGCTGCAACGGGTTCATCTAATTGGGCCCTGGCGATGACCTACTTTCACATGGGAAACCCCACACTATCATCGGCGCTGTTTCGTTTCACTACTGAGTTCGGCATGGAGTCAGGTGGTTCCAAAACGCTATTTTCACCAGGAAAATCTTTTCAATTTTTGTTTTAGTTCTTTTTTA